>NZ_JBAZAH010000001.1:0-82886 GCF_041672065.1 Aliarcobacter sp.
GCTCATCTGAAGTTGTAATAGATTTTGCATTTGCTTCAAACGCTCTTTGAAATACCATTAAATTTACTAAGCTTTCACTTAAATCTGCTTTACTAATCTCCAATGCTTGTCCCATTACACCATCTGTATTGTTATTGTTTGTACTATATATTGCATTTCCAGACTCTTGTGTTGCTTTGAAATTATTACCACCAACAGCCTCAAGTCCACGATTATTTGTAAATCTTGCAATTGCAAGCTGTCCAACTGCAAACTCTACTCCACCATCTGTAATAGTTATTAAACCTGTATCATCTACACTAAAAGATCCAAATTTACTATCTGAAATATCTAGTTTATCAAGTCTTAGTTGTAAGCTATCGTGTGATGATAGCTGATCTACTCTTGTAGTTATCTCCATAAATTCTCCACCAGCACCTTTTCTTCCAGAGTAATCAGGATTTGTCTCTATTAAATCTGCATTTAATTTCCACTCTGGATAAGGCATCGGTTCAGCACCAGGACTTACTGTACTTGTATCAACTGTTTGAGAATAACCAATCTCTAAGGCTTTTTCTGTAACTCTCATACCAACACCAGTTTGTTCTATATAGTATTTATCTGTAACTTTTGAACCATATTTACTAAGTTCTGACATAACTTTAGAGTAAACATTTGCAACAGTATCATCATCTGATGTTTCTACTGTTATAGTTGGAATTCCTGCAAGAGTTAAAGTAAACTGTGATTTTGACCTAACTGGATCTAAATCAAAATCTATCTCTACTACTGATGGGTCTCCACCATCAAAAGGAATATCAAAACTAGGCGAACCAGTTGACCCACCCGTAGCTGAAATTTGTAAAGAAGCAGGAGAAAGATTCCCATCTGGAATCGTAGTTGGTGGTGTAGCTGGAGTATAATTAGGATTTAATTTATGTTGAACAAATCTTATTCCATCGCTTCCAGAAGAAGTTGCTGTAACTACTCCTTCTAAATCAGCATGATTATTTATTTGTGCTAAAATAGAATCTCTTATCTCTTGAACAGTTGAAGTTGCTGAAGCATTATAACTAAAAGTTATCCCCGCAACTGTAGCTGTATATGTACCTGCAGCTGGAACTGCTGGAAGTACAAAGTTAATAGTTGTTGTTCCAAGTTGCGTAGAACTTCCAGTTTGTGTTTGAATAGCTGTTGGACTTATTGTATTACTAGGTTGTGTATTAACCAATGTTGCCTCTAAACTATCTTTTGAAGTTAAAGTAAATGTCCCACTTCTTAATGGACTAACTTCTATTGTATGCCCAGGATTTGAAGAGTTATAAGAGTCTATTGTAGATTTTATTTGGTTATAGATACCCAGTTTTGTTGTATTATCTAAAGTATTTCCAACCACAATAGGAGAAATAGGAATTGTTTGTCCATTTACTTTTATATTATAACTATACTCTGCATTATCAACTAAACTATTTAAATTTACAGTTGGAAGGATTTGTAGCTTTGGATCAAACTCTATATCATAGTTTGATTTATTTGTTTCAAGAACCAAATATCCATTTAGATTTTTTGCTTCTATATAATCTCCTAGTTGTCTTCCTGTAGTAGTTGTAGTGTTATTTATAGCATCTACTATCTCATCTATTGTAGCACCTGCAGGAATTGTAATAGGCACAGCTTGTGGTGGAGTTCCACCATCATTTGGTACTGGAATAACTTGCTCTAAATCTCTATCGTATATATCTATACTAAAAGTATAACTTCTATCTAAAGTTGGAATTCCAGCACTTCCATATAAGTCTTGAGTTGTATATACACTTCTTTGATTTCCACTAACCAATCTTGATAGGGCATCACTTGCAGTTTCAAGTGCAGCTTTTCCTGAACCTTCAACTGCTAAAGCTGTTGATTGATAAGTTCCTCTTACTGTTGTTTTTGTACCACCTAAATTTTCACTAACAGAAGTTATTTTAAACTCTTTTCCAGGAATTAAACCCTCTATTTGAATAACACCTTGAAGCATATCTGAAATCTCTGTTGATTGCTCATAAGTTCCACTACTATCTAATATATCAGCTGTTGGATTTGATGTATTTTTAGCTAAATATGCTACAAGTCCACCATTTCCAGAGTTTGAGATTTTATCTGCTAAAGCTTTATATGTCTCTATTTTTCCTGCTACCTTATCATAAGAAGCTATTGCTACTTCTTGGTCTGCATCTGATAAAGCTAAGATCGAATCTGGATTTTTTAGTCCATGTAGAGTTCTTTCACTTCCACTTAAAGAGTCCCAAATTTCTTGTCTATAATTCTCTGTTGTTTTTGATAATACAAATGGTTGATTATATATATTACCATCAATAGTAACTTCTATTGAATCCCCTTCTTTACCGATAAGTGAAGTTGGAGGAAGCCCTGTTTTAAAGTTTACTTGAGATATTTGTGATGTTGAACTTTTTGATTGAGCATCTGGGTCTTCTTGATATTTTGCCAACATAGTTCTATAGTTATCTGTTGCCAAAGAAATATCTTTTAGTTTTGAAGCTTGTGTTTTTGACCCAGCTCCACTAAATACTGCTACTGCATCTGATTTTGCTGTTTCATTAAAATCCGTAGATTTTGCTGCAATAGTCTCTATATAGTCTTTATGTTTTATTATAGATGAACCTAACATCTTTATATAATTATCTGTAAATTTTGTAGCATTTTGATTTGTACTTTTTACATCATTTTTTGGGTCTATTTGATTCATAGCCCAACCTTGAACCTCATAGCCATCTGTTGTTTGTAAAGTACCACTTTCACCCATACGAAGATTTCCAGCTCTTGTATAGAATGTCTCTGCAGTTCCAAGAGTATTTTTATTTATTACAGTGAAAAATCCATCACCTTGAAGTGCAACATCATAATCCACTCCAGTAACTTTTGAACCACCTGTTACGAAAATCTTCTCTGCATCTTGAACATATGACCCTTTCCCAATTTGTCCTTGGTAAATTTGATCTGCAAAAGAGATTCTTCCCGCTTTATAACCAACTGTATTAACATTTGCTATATTATTTGATTCATTATCTAAAGCTTTTTGATGTGCTGATAATCCTGATATTCCAGTCCATAATGCGCCTATCATATCTTATCCTTTATTTTTAAGGTAAATGAACATAAATGTTCATACTTCTATACAATATTTGTACAAAAGTATAAACACTTGAGTTTATACTATCTATCTTTTCATCTCAATTGCTGTTTTTAAAAACTCATCTGATGTTGTGATAGATTTTGAGTTCGCTTCAAATGCTTTTTGATATACCATTAAAGAAGTTAAAGTTGAACCATAATCAACATTTGCTCTCTCTAATGAACCACCTCTTATTGTATTCATAGAGTCTGCGTTAAAAGCATCTCCACTATACTCAGTTGCTTTATATAAATTTCCACCTTGTGCTTCTAAGCCTTGTTCATTTCTAAAAGCAACAGTGCTAAGTCTTCCAACTAAAAATTTATGACCACCATTTGTAGCATAAACAAAACCGTCATCACTTATTGATACATCAACTAAACTACTATCTAATATTCCAAGAGCAGCTAAATTTACACTAATATCACTAACTCCATAGCTTGTTAAATCCCCATAATTCATAACATTTGTTATCTCTAAAAATTGGGCATCTGCTCTTTGTAATGCATTCATTAAAGAGTTTTTAGCACTTTCAACCATTGCTAATCCACTACCTTCAACTGCTTCTTGCATAGTATTTGGATTTAATTTCTCACTATTAGCCTCTATGTCACTAATTTTAAAAGCTTTACCTGAAACCAAATTTTCAATATCTATTGTTCCATTTTTTACACTTGCACTATAACCCGTTGTTGAGGATATTTTATTTGCTAACTCTTTTGTAGCATTTACAAGGGAATAAGCATCAACATAATTTCTTATTTGATTATCTCTTCTTGTTTGAGCAACATCTTTTAAAGCTATCTCTTCGGGTGTTGTAACTGGCATATTATCTATATCTTCTTGAGATTGTATCTGATTTGGATCTGTAAGATTATATAAATTTCTGCCATCTTGGCTTAAAAAATCATATAACTCTTCCATCTTACTTTCATCTATATTAATATCTTTATCAAATTCAACTTTATATGTTTTCCCATCTATATTAAAACTTAAAATATTGCCTTCACTTTTTAAATCCCATCTTTGCTTTGAAAAATCAATTTGAGAGATTTGATTTTGTGAAGCTATGCTATTTTGTGATTGGTTATTTTGATAAGAAGCTAATTTTTCACTGTAATTTACAATTAAAAGTTTTATATCATCTATTTTATCTTGTGCTGTTTTAAAACCATCTGCATCTTTCTCTATAGAGTCATTTTTAGCACTACTTACATAATCTGTAGCTTTAGCATTTATATTATAAATTGTCCCATTTCCATCGCTTATATTTCTAGAAATAATACTTACTCCAAAATCATCTGTAAATATATTTAAATTAGGGTTTGTTGAGCTTGTTAATCTTTCTTGTGGAACAAGTCCTTGAATTTTATAATCTTCTTGCGTAACCAAAAATCCATCTTTTGCCTCTACTAAATTTCCAGCTCTTGTATATGAAATAGAATCATCTTGTCTATTTTTTACTACAAAAAAACCTTTTCCCTCAATTGCAACATCAACTCCAACTCCAGTTCCAACTATTTGACCTTGAGTAAAACTTTTTGAAATACTTTGAACCTGAACTCCTTTTCCAACACCACTTTGTGAATAAAGAAGATCTGAAAAACTTATCTCATCTTTTTTGTGTCCAACTGTATTTGCATTTCCTATATTGTTAGATTCAATAGAAATTCCTTTATCTTGTTGCCAAATACCAGACATTCCATTCCATAATGAACCTATCACAAGAACCCCTTTTCTAGAAAATTTTAGTAATTGATGAGAATGGTATAGTTACACTCTCATCAGATAATACAATTTGAGTTTTACCACTTAAAACATAATCATGAGTAGAAACCTCTTCACCATTCTCATCTTTAATTACAATTTTGCCATCTTTTACTAAAGGTTTCCCCAAAGATTCTAAAGCTATTGTTTCTCCTGTTCTATTGCCATCACTATCATAAAGATTTCCTTCTTCATCATACTTTGCATTCTTATAGCTATCTCCATCTTTTAAAGCAATTCCATTATACAAATATTGCCATTCACTAACTTGCACCATAATCTCACCATCAATAATCTCAATAGAATCAACAGCAAAAGCTCTTAAAGCTCCATCTTCATTTACACTTCCATTTTCAATATTTTTTCCAATAATTCCAGTTGCTGTTGAAAGTGAATTTTGATTAAATGCAGTTTGAATTGCTTGTAAAGATTTTATCATCTCCATATTTGCATTTAATGTACTCATTTGCATCTGAGTTGAAAGCATTTTTGCTGAATCCATAGGCTTAGTAGGATCTTGAAGCTTTAGCTCTTCAATCATAAGCTTTAAGAAATCATTTGTTGTTAGTTGATCATTTGTAATACTTTGAGTATATTGGTTACCATAAGAATCTGTTGTACTATTTACTGTCATACCATCTGCCATTTTAAGCTCCTTTTATATCATATGCTCTTCGAAGAAATATCTTACAACATTATCTGAATCCATTGCATCTTGAACTCTAACTGCAAGCTTCTCATCCATAACGATTATATCACCTGTACCAATAATTCTTGAGTTTACATAGATCTCACCACCACTTCCAGCTGGTTTGTGAAGTGAGATAATATCACCTTCAGTCAACTTTAAAAATTCACCAATAGAGATATTTGTGTATCCTAGCATAACATCTACAACTATCTCTGTATCAACTAGTAAATCATAAACTCTTTCACTTATTTCCATTTTTATAATCTTTTTTTAAATTTGATAAATATTATATCACAAAAACTTTTTTATATTATTAAATCAAGTGATTCCAACATTGAAGATATTTTAGCTTCAATATTTCCATCAAAATTTCCAATATTACTAGCAATTACAACACCACCAGCAACAACATTTATATCTTCAACTAACTCTATATAATTTTCAAGTTCAAGCTCTTTTTTCAAAACAATATAATCTTTTGGATTTAAATGAATTCTTACTTTTGTAGCACCCTTAACTTTTTCTAAAAGTTGAGATATTGTCTGTTTTGCAATTTTCTCTGAATTTTGGCTAAGTTCAATTCCAATAATTTTCTTTGCAATTGTAAGTGATGTTTTTAGCATCTTATTTTCAACTTGAATTGCTGTTTTTTCAAAAAATATTGCTTGTTCTTTTAAATCTTTTATTGCTTTTACAACTTGAGAATCTAACTCTTTATTTTTAGATACAATATCTCCCTCAATTCCTAATATTTTTTGCGAAATTGCCTCAATTTTTTGTGCTAAAGATGAGAATTCTGCAAAAATTGGTTCAATTTTATTCAGAACTTCACTATTGTCTATTATTGCTGGAATCTCTTTTACTAATTCAACTTTAATATCTTTTTCTAAATCCTCTTTTTCATTTAAATTACTATCCAAATCTTTCTCATCTAAAGATTTACTTTTTTTAGAGAAACTATTTAGCTCAAATTTTTTTATATTATCGCTATTACTTACTATTTTTGCACTTGCAAAGATACTATCTGCCATTATGTACTCTCTCTTTCTATTACACCATCTTCAATCATTTTTTGTGCAACTGCCAACATTCTTCTTTGCGCTGCTTCAATATCTTTAATTTTAACTTTCGTAAGCATTTCGCTCTCTTCATTAAATCTATCTTTAACCCTTTGAGACATTGCACTTGTAACTTTTCTGATTTGCTCTTCAGTTGCATTTTTCATCGCAACTACAACATCAGCTGATTCAACACCTTGTATAATTTTCATAATATACTCTGTATCTAAATTTAATAAATCTTCAAATACGAACATATTATCCTTAATTCTATTTGCTAAAGATGTATCAATACCATTTATATTTTTAAGAATATCAATAGCTTTTGGTCCCATTTTATTCAACATATCAGCAACAACCTTAACTCCACCAACATCTACAATTGATGATAATAAAGACTCTAATTTTCTCTCTAAAACTGCTGAAATAGTTCTTACAACATCTGGAGAAACATCTTTAATAGTAGCTATTTGAATACTTACTTTTACCCTTGTCTCTTCATCTAACTCCATTAAAACATCAGCTGATTTTGAAGGATCCATATGAGATAAAATAACTGCAATTGTATGAGGTGATTCATCTTTAATAAAATCACTAAGCTGCTTTGGATTAACACCATCAAGATATGAAAATGCTTGATTTGCCATTTTCATTCTTGAAAGTTTTTCTAAAACTTCATCTGCTGCCTCTTGTCCAATAGATTTATATAATATATCTCTTGCAAAATCATAACCACCTGAACTAATAAATCCTTTAGTTCTTGTATAAAGATGAAACTCTTCAAGAATTGCTAAAGAGACCTCTTTGTTTATTGATTGAATCTGAGTAATTGCTGTTGAAATTTGTTCAACATACTCTTTATCTAAAAATTGAAAAATTTTTACTGTTGATTCTTCTCCAATAAGAACAAAAAATCTAGCAACTTTTTCAATCATTGATAGACCTTTTAAGACATCAATTTCGCCATATGGATCAATTGCCATTTATTTATCCTTATTTAAAATTTACATTACCTTCGCTTAATAGCAACTCTATCATTCTTGCTATATCGGCTGGATTATTGTTTATCTCTCTATCTAGCTCTTCAATAAACACCTCATATTTTGCTGCAGACTCTTCATCAAGTCCATCAATATTATTTAAGATTTGACTTTTTACTTTTGATTTTAATCTTCCTTGAGCTGTATTTTGATCAAGTTCATCATCAAGCCCAGCAAGCATATCTTTTACTAAATCTTCATCATCAATACTTAGTTCCTCTTTTTTACCTTCACCTAAAATTACTAATTCACTATTTGATACAAATCTTCTATAAAATATAAATAGTATTATTCCTATTATTAAATATTGAATGTAATCTTTATACTCATCCAATATTGTCTTTATTGTAGATGCATCAAAATACTCATTTTGACCACCTATTACATTTCCAAATTCATCAATAGCTTGACCATTTGCATCATAAGATTTAAGAGTTAAAAACTTAAAATCTTTTACAGATACTTTATCTCCTCTATTTTTATCAAATCCAATTGCATCTTCGACTAAAGATTGAAGATTAGCCAAGAAAACATCTTTTTGAGGATGATTTTCTAATACAGTTGAATCAAAAGTAACAGATGCTGTAACCCTTCTTATATTTGAAAAATTTGCATCTTTTTGAGATATTATTTTTCTAGAGATCTCATAATTTGTAACGGTGTTTGAGCTTTCACTACTAGCTGATGTTTTATTTCCATCACTTGCAATTTGTGGTGGTTGAATATTATTATCAACTCCAACAACTTGCATATCATTTGGCAAACCAGTCGAATCACTTGTACTTTCAATTACTTGTTGAGATCTAATAGTTCCTTCTGGACTATAAATCTCCTCTTCAATATCTTTTTTTACAAAATCTAAAACAACATTAACTTTAGCAACAACTCTTCCAAATCCAACAACAGGCTCAAGTAAAGATATAATCTTTTTCTCATAATCCTCTTCAACTTTATCTTTAAACTTTGTTTGAACAGTTGATTGTTGTCTATTTATATCTTCAGTGCTAAGCTCGAGTAAATTACCCTCACTATCAATTAATTGTATATTTTCATTTTTTAATTCAGGAACAGCTGAAGCTATAAAGTTTTTAATACCATCAATTTGTTTTTGTGTTAAAAATAGACCTTGCTTTAAAGTAATAACAGCCGAAGCAGTTGTTTGTGCTCTTTTTTCAGTAAATATTGTCTCTTTTGGAATTGCAATTTTTACATCAGCTTTTAAAACACTTGAAAGTGACTCTAAACTACGGCTTAGTTCTCCCTCTAATGCTCTTAAATATTTAACTTTATTCTCAAAATTAGTAGTTCCAATAGTTGATTTCTCAAAAATCTCCCAACCAACATGTTTATTTGAAGATGCTTCACTAGTTACTAATTTTATTTTTGCAATATTTACAAACTGTTGGGTTGTTCTTAAAGTTAAATCACTTCCAGAACCTGTTACTATAAAATCAATTCCAGCACCCTCAAGCTCCTCAGTTGCTCTCATAACATCTGCTTGAGTAAGGTTTGAAGCTATAATATAGTTGTATTGTTTCTCTTTACTTTTTACAGTTGTAAATATTAAAAAACCTATAATCAAAAGTGCCAACAAGCCTATTCCACCAAAAATGGCCATTTTTTGAGCTTTATTAAAGTTATTTATAAATTTTATCAGTTGATCTAGCAATATCTATCCTAATTAATTTTTACCAGATGAATCAATCACTGATCTAAATAGTTTTGAATCTCGTTTTATAGATGTCTGTATAGCATCAAAAATTATCTTATTTTTTGATTGTTCACTAATTTGACTATCAAGATTTACATTATTTCCATCGTTTTGTTCTATTAAGTCAGGAACTTGTATCAATCTTGGATTTGAATTTGGTTTATAATCAATATTTTGCATGTGCATAGATGAAGTTCTTGTCATTTGAATAAGTTGCTGTTTTTTTAACTCATCTTCAAAAACCAAATCTTTAGTTTTGTAGTTTGGTGTATTAATATTTGCAATATTACTTGATATTACCTTTTGTCTCTCACCTCTAAAGTTTAATTGCTCAAATAGTGTTGCTGATACATTACTTGCGTGCATTATCTAGTGTTCCCCCCAACTTTTTCTATTAAGCCTGCATTTAATTCATCAATTGTCTTGATAGCTTTTTGTGATTGTTCAAATCTTCTATGTGCATCAATTAACTCTACCATTGTAGAGACTCTATTTACATTTGATTGCTCAACAGATCCTTTTATAATTCTATTATCATTATTCTCTAAATCTTCAACTTCATCTAAATTTATAGCCGTATAGTTGTTATTTCCAACTTTTTCTAAATTTTTAAATGAGGTTTGTGCAACTCCTATTTGAAATTCAAATCCTTCTTCAATTACAATTGCCTCATTATCAGCATTTAAAACATTGTTTCCATTTCCATCAACTAAAAAACCATCTAAATTCTTAAATGCTCCATTTCTTGTATACAAAATATCACCATTTTGATCTTGTATTTTAAAAAAAGTATCATAAGAGTTTAAAGCAAAATCTAACTCATTTCCAGTAGTTCTAATTGCTCCCATATGAGGATCTGTATATCTTGTATCAATTTTTGGAATATTATTTATAGTAATAGACTCTACAAACTTTTTATTATTACTATTTTCCATTCTTTTTAAGTACCAATTAAAAGTTGTTTCAGCAGTTCCCTCTTGCTTAAATCCTATTGTATCAGCATTTGCTAAGTTATTACTTATTTGATCTAATCTATTTACCTGATTTATCATAGATGCTGCTAATGGATACATTCCTTGATTCATTTTAAAGTTTCCTTCTATTTATTGAATTCAGCAATTAGTTTATCTAAATCATCACCTACTAAATCTTCAGTACCTGTATCACCATGAATATGTTTTGCCATTGGTATATCTTTTGGAGCATCTTCTTCAAAAAGATTGTTCAAATATAGTGATAATTTTCTAATAACTGACATAACTCTCTCTATTTTTTGTCTATTTATATCATTAAATTGCATTAATTCCATACCTTGGAATATATGAACATCTTCATTGTCTAAAAGAGTTTTCAAATCTTTTAAATCTAACTGCAATTGATTCATCTTCTCTAATTGTTCATTAAATTGTGAAACATTTGGAAATTTATCACATAAAAGATTCAAAAATGCCATTTGAGAAACTGCAATCTCTTCAAAACCTTTTATTTTTTTTCTAATGTCATTATTATTATCTAAAGCTAAACTTAATACATCAAAAATTTGTGAAACTTTTTCTTCAGAATCATTAGCAACTTGACTTAATTGGCTTACTACTTTTGTATCATTTTCAGCTGGAAAAGGAAAAACTCCCTCATTTATTTTTGAAGATGACCACTCTTTGACAATCTCATCTTTATCTATACTCTTATTTTCAGGTTCATCTTTTTTTGAACTATTTTGCTCTTTATTGTCTTCTTTAATAGAGCTTTCTGGATTTATATTTTCTATTTCGTTAAGCAAAGTGCCTATCTCTTCAATTTTACTATCTTTTGAAGAGTTAGTATTAGTTTGTTCACTTTGTATCGTACTATTTAAAATAGCTTCTAGTTCTTCTGTTTTAACATTTTCATCTAAACTTTCTTCAACTTTAATATCTTCTTTTGGTTCATCAGTTGGAATATCAATTCCACCCATTAAAGCCTCTATATCTTCTTGACTCATTCCCATAAGTAAACCTTTATTTGACTATTTTTTTAATACACCATCTAGTTTTTCTTTTAAAACCTCTGCGTTAAAAGGTTTTACAATATAGTTATTTACACCCGCTTTTAAAGCTGTAATAACCTCACTTTTACCACCTTCAGTAGTAATCATAATAATTGGAGTTTTTTGGTGTGTTCCTTCACTTCTAACTTTTTTAACCAACTCCAAACCATTCATATTTGGCATATTCCAGTCTGTTAGGATAATGTCATAATTTCCTTCAGTAAGAAGTTTCCAAGCTTTTAGTCCATCTTCAGCTTCATCGAAGTTATCCTTACTAAATCCTAGTTGCATTACAACATTTCCAATAATTCTTCTCATTGTTGAGCTATCATCAACTATTAGAATTCTCATTTTTTGCCTCTTTATATTAAAGTATTTCTATAAAGTATGCATTATATAAAAAATGTTTTAAATTTTTACTTAAAACTAAAACTATTAAATTAAATAGCTTTATCTTAATTTAATCCTTCTTTTAGTATAATCTAAGTTAATTTCAAAAATGGAGAATTCTATGATTAGAGGTCTTTATACAGCTGCAACTGGTATGAATGCTATGCAGCATCAAATTGATGTAACATCAAATAACATTGCAAATGTTAATACTACAGGTTTTAAACAAGATAGAGCAGAGTTTCAAGATCTAATTTATGAATCTTTAAACTATACAGCAGGTCAAACTACTATTGATACTATGAATCCAACAGGTATTGATGTGGGGCTTGGAGTAAGACTTTCAAATATTCAAAAAAATTTCACAGAAGGTGATTTAAAACCAACTGGAAATCCTCTAGATATTGCTATTGTTGGTAAAGGATTTTTTCAAATAGTTCTTCCAAGCGGAGAGATTGCATTTAGTAGAAATGGAAATTTTAAATTAGATGCTGATGGTAATGTTGTAAATGGAAATGGTTATTTACTAGAGCCACAAATTGTAGTTCCTGAGAATGTAAAAGATATAAGTATTGGAAATGATGGATTTGTAACAGCAAAAGATCCTCAAACTGGAGATACTATTGAACTTGGTCAAATTATTTTAGCAGATTTTATAAATCCTTCTGGTTTAACTCCACTTGGAGACTCTTTATTTTTACAAACTGATGCTAGTGGTGATGTACTAGAAGGTGAACCATTAACTGAACAGTTTGGTGGACTTAGACAATCTATGCTTGAAAGTTCAAATGTAAAACTAGTAAATGAGATGGTAGATTTAATTACTGCTCAAAGAGCTTATGAAGCAAACTCAAAAGCAATTACAACTGCTGATGGTATGTTGGATACTGTAAATAGATTGAAAAATTAATAATATTTAATAGTTATGAATTTTGAAGAGCTAAAAAAAAGAAGAGAGAGAAACCTAAGTAGGCACAAACTAAAAAAAAGAGCCTACTACCTAAAGAGTAAGCTTAATAAAGAGATAGATTACGAAGATGAATTAAAAGATGATGGCTTTTTGCTAAAGATGAAATCTATTGCAAAAAGTCAAAAAGAGTATATATTTAGTAGAGAGTCTATAATAAAAAATAAGATAAAAGAGTATCAAGAGAAAAAAAGAGAGTACTATGAGCAAAATAAAGAGAAAAGGCTTGAGTATGATAAAGAGTACAGAGAGAGAAAAAAAGAAGAGCTAAAAGAGTATAGAAGAAAATACTATGAAAAAATTAAAGAATCTAAATTTAAAGAGGATTAAATGGCTGAAGATATAAAAAACGAAGAAGCTTCTAATAGTGTTGATGAACAAGATAACAAAGAGAATCAAACTAATCATAGTTTAAATAAAGCAAATTTAATAAAAAAAGCTTTAATAGCTGGTATAGCAATCCTTGTTATATTTCTACTTATTATTTTAGTTTTAATACTAACTAAAAAGCCAAATAGTGTTGAAGAAACTTCTAGTACTCAAGTAGCAAGCCAAATTGAACAAAATATAGAAACTGCAGAGAATAAACAACTAAATGAAAATCAAACTGTCCAAAATGAAGAGAGTGATTTTAAATTTGACTTTAATAATCTTGAACCAGATAAATTAAATGAGCAGTTAGAGCTATTAACTAATAAAAGCTTAGAACAAAAAGCTTTAGAAGAGTTATCATTATTGGAAAAAGAAGAAAAAAAATCAAGTAATGCTTCATCTATTTTTGTTGAATCAAATGATTCTAAAACAGAAAATATTATAAATAGCACTCAAGAGAGTGTTAATAATGAAGTATTAGTTTTAAATGATGTTGAAGAAAAAAATATTGAAATCAATAGTGAAACAAAAGAGAGTGAAACTATAGAAAACAGTGATGAACCAATAGAGACTAAAACTATTTTAGAAGATGAAAAAGAAGAGCTTACCAATAATACGAAAAAAGAGATTGAGATATCAAAAGAGTCAAAATCTTTAATTGTTTTTGAGGATGAATCTAAAAATGAAGATACAAAAGCTTCGGATATTAATAAATATGAGTTTTTAAAAATAATAAGTGTTGCAAAAATAAAAGGAAATCTAAAAAAATCTTACTATGACAAAATTTATAACATAGATAGTTCTGTTTTGCTTTGTAGAGACTCATTAGGTAATATTGAGATATATTTTGGACCATTTAAAGATAACACGAAGCAAGAGAATCTTTTAAATAGACTCTTAGAAGCTGGTTTTAGTGAAGCATACAATCTAGAGATGGAAAAAGAAGAGTTTAATAAAAGATGCAACTACTAATTTCTTAAGAGTTTTCTAAAATATCAAAAGCATTTATAGCAAATATCTTTTTATTTTCAATATCAACTCTTTGAATAAAAGTTTCAAATATATGAGGAATTA
Organism: Aliarcobacter sp.; assembly: GCF_041672065.1. NCBI lineage: Bacteria > Pseudomonadati > Campylobacterota > Epsilonproteobacteria > Campylobacterales > Arcobacteraceae > Aliarcobacter > Aliarcobacter sp. The sequence goes on from NZ_JBAZAH010000001.1 coordinate 14,251, forward strand.
AAAAGATTTTTGGAAGACCTTTTTCTACAAGTTGCGAATCTGTTTTAACTTCTAGATAATCATTTAATGGAAATCTGTGAACATCACTTACAACACCTAATTTTAAATTATCTTCATAAACTTCACATGATATTAAATCAAACCAAAAAAACTCGTTATCTTTTAATTTACAAAACTCTTTAGTCTGTTCAATCGTAGTGTACAACTCTGTATTTGTTAGTTTTTTAGCACTTTCCATATCACTAAAACCTTCAAAAGATACAAGATCTCTATCTTTTAAATACTCTAAGATTGTAAGTTGGAAATTTTTATTTGTAAGAAAAGTTGAGCCTTTTTTAAATTGCTCAGGAAAATCAGAGTCAATAAAAAGTCTTAAATGACCTTTTAATCCTACTGCTTTTCCTAATTTTGCTACATAAACCTTATTATTCATAAACTACTTTGCTACTACTTGGATTTTATAAGATACTCCATCTTTAGCCTTGCAACCATTTGCAATTGTTTTTAGAGCATTTATCATATTTCCATTTTTACCAATTAATTTACCAATATCCAAACTATTTACACTAAGAGTGATTAAAATAAAGTTCTCATCAACTCTCTCTTGAGAAATCTCAACATCTTCTGGAATTGAAACTATTAGTTTTGCATAGTTTTCTATAAAGTTTGTAATCATTTGATACTATTTTGAAGTTAATTTTTTAACTTTTTCTGATGGTTTAGCACCAACACTTAGCCAATAGTTATATCTCTCTTCATCAATTTTGAAAACTTGTGGCTCAACTACTGGATTGTAGTAACCAATTGATTCAATCCATCCTGAATCTCTTCTTTTTCTTGAGTCTGTTACAACTATTCTATAAAATGGTTTTTTGTTTCTTCCCATTCTTGTTAATCTAATCACTGTCATTGTTTTGTCCTTTTTTTAATTTATAGTGTTGAGCTTTAAACTCCAAAAAAGTTTATAGCTCAGCACTATTTTAAATTCTATCTTGGAATTTTCGGCATTCCATTTGGTCCCATTTGAGACAACATATTTGTAAAACCTTTCATTCCACCTTTGTTTGAAAGCTGTTTTGCCATTTTTGAAGCATTTTTAAACTGTTTTAAAATCTTATTTACCTGAACTTCACTTAAACCAGCACCTGCTGAGATTCTTTTTTTTCTACTAGGATTTAGTAAATCTGGATTTTCTCTTTCTTTTGGAGTCATTGAACTAATTAAAGCTTTAATTCTAACTATCTCTTTAGAGTTTTCAAAATCCATATCTTTTAAAGCTGGCATCATATTTGATAAGCCTGGAATCATTCCCATAATAGATTTTAAACTTCCAAGTTTACTTAACATTTGAAGCTGTTCTAAAAAGTCATTAAAGTTGAATTCACCTTTTTTTATCTTTCTACTTACCTCTTTTGCTTTTTTCTCATCTATTAAAGTAGCTGTTTTTTCAGCAAGTCCAGCAATATCCCCAAGTCCTAAAAGTCTTGAAACAACTCTATCTGGAATAAAAACTTCCAAATCTGGCATTTTTTCACCAATACCAATAAATCTTAATGGAACTTCTACTTGGTGAGCAATACTAAGTGCAACTCCACCTTTTGTATCACCATCATATTTTGATAATATAACTCCATCAATTCCAATTTTCTCTTTAAATGTAGTTGCTGTTTTTGTTGCATCATGACCTGTCATAGAGTCTGCAACATAAAAAATCTCACTTGGATTTATAGCATCTTTAACATCTTTAAGCTCACTCATAAGCTCATCATCAATAGCAAGTCTTCCAGCTGTATCTATTAAAACAACATCATAATGCTCTTTTTTTGCTTTCTCAACTGCAGCTTGTGCAATTTTTATAGGATTTTTCTCATTATCATCAAAATAGATATCAACATCAATTTGTTTTGCAATCTGTTTTAGCTGCTCAACAGCTGCAAGTCTTTGTAAGTCACAAGCAGCTACTAAAACTTTTTTATTTCTTAGTTTTAAATAGTTTGCTAATTTTCCAGTTGTAGTAGTTTTACCACTTCCTTGAAGACCTGTCATTAAAATTTTTGTAGGAGGAGTTGAAGAGAATACAAAACCTTGATTTCCATTTGCTGTTAAAACTTTTTCAAGCTCTTCTTTTAGAACTTTTATGAAGTTATCTTGTCCAATTCCAATATTTTTTACACCCAACTCAATATTAGTTAATAACTCTTTTGTCGTTTTATGGTGAACATCAGCTTTTAAAAATGCTTTTTTTAGTTCACTAATAGCACGACTTAATGATGCAACATCATCTTGATGTCTTATCTTATTTACAACACCTCGAATTGAGCTAGTTATTGAATCAAACAATTTTATACTCCATAATTTTAATTTTGAGATATTACATCTTTTTTGCTTTATTTTAGATTAAATAAAAGGATTATTTTAAGTAATTTTTTAGATTAGAAAAATAACCAAAGCCCTATTCTATGGACTTTTTACTTTTTTAAACCTTAAAATTAACTAAAATCATACACCTTGAACTCTTTTGGTTCTTTTGATTCGAAAATATAATCAAATATTTTTGTAACTTTTGAGTGAAGCAAAACCCTATTTACATTTGAAGCAGTTCTTCCATATAAACTATCTCCAATAATAGGAAATCCTAAAGCTGCTAAATGAACTCTAATTTGATGAGTTCTTCCACTCTCAATTACCACTTTAACTTTTGATTTATTTCCCTCTACAAGCATTGGAATAAGAGTTGTTTTTGCACTTTTTCCATGTTTGTCTATTTTTGATTTAGCCATTCCTCTATCTTTTGTAGTTAAAATTGGTTTATCAATTACTAACTCTTCGATAACTTTTCCCTCAACAATAGCAACATACTCTTTATAAACTCTATTTTGCACAAACTCTTTAATAGCTCTTTTTTGAAACTCTTCATTCTTTGCAAAAAGCATAACTCCACTTGTCTCTTTATCTAGTCTATTTAAAAGTATTGCATTTTCAAATTTTCTTGATACCTCATCTGCTGTTAAAAAAGCTGGTTTATCAACTGCTAAAATATCTTTATCTTCAAATATAACTTTTATTTTTGCAATATCTTTTACACTAAATTTAGTATCAACTCTTATCTCACCTCGTGCTATTAAAAGTTTTTTTCCAGAAACTGTTACTAAACCTTTATCAATAAGCTCTTTTGCCTTTGCATTTGAAATTCTCTCTTGCATTGCTAGAAGTTTATATGCTTTATCAAACTCTACTGCCATTTTTCTATCTCCTTAATTATAGGCTCAAACGAACCCTCTTTTGTAAGTTCTGGTTTTAAAAGAGTAGATGCTTTTTCAAGATACTCTTTTAACTCATTTTTTTCTATTAAATAGTAATTTTTAATGCACTCAAAAAGTGATTTTTGATTAAATATATTTTTACCACTTATTATAATATTTCCAAAATATGCTGGTTCTATTGGATTATGACCACCTACATTTGCAAATGCCCCACCAAGAATTGTAATATCACCAATAGAGTAGATATCATTTAACATTCCCATTTTATCAATTAAGATAATATCACTTGAAAAATCCTCTTTTAAACTATATTTATGAAAACTTATCTCTTTGTCTTTTATATAATCTTTAATTAACTCTTCAACTTTTAAAAATCTCTCAGGATGTCTTGGAACAACTATTAGTTTTCCATACTCTTTTTTATAAGAGCTCAAAACAAGCTCCTCCTCACCTTCATGTGTACTTGCTGCAACAATTACCTTTGAATTTGGTTTTTTTAAATCTAGCTTTTTTTGTGGAAGTTGTGCTAATTTTATATTTCCAATAACCTCAACATTTTTAGCCCCAAGCTCTTCTAATCTTTTTTTATCAAGTTGACTTTGTGCAAAAACTTTATCTATATTTTCAAAAATTTTTTTATAAAAAAACTTAAATCTTAAATATGATTTATAAGATCTATCTGAAATCCTTGCATTTATAAGTAAAGTTTTTGCACCTTTTCTTTTTGCAAATAAAAATAACATATACCAAAGTTCAGCCTCCATAACAACCAAAACTTTCTGTTTGCTTATCCAAAAAGGAAGGAAAATCTCAAAAGGAAGATATCTTACATTTTGGCTTACTGTTTTTGCCTCTTCAAATCCTGTATTTGTAATAACACTAATATTTGCTTTAGCTTCAAACTCTTCTATTAAAGGTTTTATAGCTTTAACTTCGCCCATTGAACATGAGTGAAACCAAATACCACTAAAATCAAACTTTGGATTATTTTTTAAAAAAAATTTTGAAGGAATTGCATCTTTATACTTATCTTCTCTTTTTTTATATAGTAAATATGGAGTCAATAATATATATGTAATTATTAAAATTAGATTATAAAAAAGGGTAAAGAGGCTCAAGCTTTAAGCCTCTTTTGTAACAGTTTCTTCTTCACCTTTATAAAGAATTCTTCCACAGTGAAGACAGTTTACAATCTCTTCACCTTTTATAACTTCTGCATAAGTTTTGTCGCTTATTTTCATAAAACATCCAAAACAAGCTTGTTGTTTTACAGGAACTACCGCTGTATCTTTTGCCCATCTTTTAATTTTTTCATAAAATGTTAAGATTTTTTTATCAAAATTTCCTAAAAGTTCATTTCTTTTTGCATAAACTACATCTCTATCTTTATTTATTGCTTCAATCTCTTGGTCAACAACAACTTTAATCTCTTCAATATCACTCTCTTCTGCTTTAAGTTTTGCTTGAAGCTCTTTTAAGCTCTCTTCTTTTGCAACTGTTAGTTTATCTAATCTTTCAATCTCTTCATTTGCAAAACTAACCTGCTCTTTTGCAATCTCTTCTTCAAGTTGTAAAGCTTTTAACTCTTTTTCATTTGTTACATCTTTATTTTTTTTAGCAATTTGATCTAGTTTTGTTTTTAACTCTGATAGATGAATATTGTTTTTTGTTCTTTTTGATTTTAGTTCATCAATCTCAAGATACACACTATTTATAGAAGTTTTTAATGCCTCTGCTGTCTCAACAAAAACTGCTAATTTTGCTTTTTGTTGCTCGATTTTTGGGTCAAATTGACTTATGCTTGTATCATATTTTGATAAAGTTACTAAGTCTTGTAAATACTTATTCAACGGTTTCTCCTTTAAAAAACTCAAATGGATTTTTTGAAGCTGTTATTATAGCTTTTAATTTATTTTTTTTCAAATACTGGCTTAACAATTGTTCTAAAAGTATATTAAAACTATTTTCACTCTCATAGTGTCTAATATCTATTAAGGACAAATCTCTTGCTTTTGCTTCCATTGCATCGTGATATTTAATATCACCTGTTATAAAGCAATCTGCTTTAACCTCATCTATTAAACTCATTGCACTTCCTGTACAAATTGCAATAGTTTTAATACTCTCTTTTGTTTTAACATATTTTAAATTTTTTAAATTTAATTTTTTTGATAGATAGTTTAATAACTCATCAAAACTCATATTGATTTCACAATTTGCAATAAACTCATTTTGATTAACTATTTTAAAACCTAAAATCTCTTCAACTACAAATCTGTTTAAATGCGTTTTGTCAATATTTGTGTGCATAGAAATTAGTGCAATATCTTTTTTTATTAACTCTTTTAAAATTTTAGTGCTATAAGTATCGTAATTAACTCTTTTTAATCCACTAAAAATCAATGGATGATGAGTTATAACTAAAGAGTTGGGTTTTAGACTTTTTGCAAGTTCTAAATCTAAATCCATACTAAGATACAAACTCTCAAAACTATCACTCATATTTCCTACAAGAAGTCCTGAGTTATCCCATTTTTCTTGTAGTTCAAAAGGTGAAAGCTCATTTAAGTAGTTATAAATATCTTCTATTTTCAATAAATTACTCCTATTGTTCATCTCACAACAATCTAGCTCATTTCATTCGCTACGATTGATACACTTCGTTAGTTCGCACCAGCCTTTTGTGAAAGTTCTTAACTTTCTGCAAAAGGTAAAAAATACTAAAAGAGTTAGCCCCTAACTCTTTCTTGACGCATTTTTTCCTGCTCTTTATACATAACAGCACAAGCTTGTGCAAGTTCTCTCACCTTTAAAATATAGTTTTGTCTCTCTGTAACACTTATTGCTTTTCTTGCATCTAAAGTATTAAAAGCATGACTTGCTATCATACATTGATCATATGCAGGAAGTGGAAGTTGTGCTTCTAAACAAGATTTACACTCATTAAATGCCTCTTCAAAATCTCTAAATAGTTTTGTTGTATTTGCTACTTCAAAATTATATTTAGAGAATTGATACTCTGCTTCTTTGTGAACATCTGCATAAGTTGTAATTCCATGCTTATTTTCATTCCAAACAATATCAAAAACAGAATCAACTCCTTGAAGATACATAGCAAGTCTCTCTGTTCCATAAGTAATCTCAACAGCAACAGGATCACAAGGAAGTCCTCCAACTTGTTGAAAATATGTAAATTGTGTAACTTCCATACCATCAAGCCAAACTTCCCATCCAAGTCCCCAAGCTCCTAGAGTTGGTGACTCCCAGTTATCTTCTACAAATCTAATATCGTGCCTGCTTAAATCAAGTCCTAAATACTCTAAAGATTGTAAATATAAATCTTGAATATTTTCTAAACTTGGTTTTATTAATACTTGAAACTGATAGTAACTTCCTAATCTATTTGGATTCTCTCCATATCTTCCATCTGTTGGTCTTCTTGATGGTGCAACATAAGCAACACTCCAAGGAGTTGAATCAAGACTTCTAAGCAGTGTTGCTGGATGAAATGTTCCAGCACCTGCAGCAATATCGTAAGGTTGTACAATATTACACCCCTCTTTTGCCCAGAACTCTTGAAGTTTTAATAACATTTGTGAAAAAGTAAGCATTCTATTTTATTCCTAACTCTTTATTTAATTTCTCTTTATCAAAGCCACAAATCCAACTATTTCCAATTAAAAAAACAGGTGCACCTTGACATCTTTTTTGACAATCATTTAAAGCTTTTTTATTTTTTGTTAAATCTATATGATTATATTTAAGATTTTTGCTCTTTAAGTATACTATAGCTTCTTTACACCATTTACAATTTGGAATAGTAAATAGTGCAATAGGTTTCATTTATAAAATTACTTCTATATCTTTTGAATCACTTTCAACTAATTTAGCTTTTACAACTCTATCTTCTTTTAATTTTGCAGCTAAATCTTTATCATTAATAGCTAAAATTTGCATTGCTAAATAAGCAGCATTAATTGCACCTGCTTTTCCTAAAGCAACAGTAGCAACTGGCATACCAGCTGGCATTTGAACAGTTGAAAGCATAGCATCCATACCATCCATCGCACCACCTTTCATAGGCACTCCAATAATAGGTTTTGTTGTAGTTGCTGCTAATGCACCAGCTAAATGAGCTGCCATTCCAGCTGCAGCAATAAATGCAACCACACCTTTCTCTTCTGCCTCTTTAACATACTCTTTTGTTCTTTCAGGACTTCTATGAGCTGAAGATATAATTAATTCATATTTTACATTAAACTGTTCAAAAGTATCAGCACAATTTTTCATAATATCATAATCAGATTTGCTACCCATAATAATCGAAATAAATCTCATTTTCTTATCCTATTTTTAAAATTTTAGATATACATTATATCAAAAATTTTCTAAGGTTTTTATAATATCTTCTATTTTTAGATTTCGCCACTCTTCAAACTTATTTATAGTTAAAGTATCATTTTCATAAATAAACTTTGATAAATTTTTTGAACTATCTTTTACATAGATTGTTTTAGTGTAGTTATAATATTTTAAACTCTCTTCATAATCTTTAAAAGTTGCTATACAAAGAGTTGGTATCATAAAAGCATCTGCTATATGAAGAGCTGAAGTGTATGCTGTTATTATCTTATCCATAGATGAAACAATATAGATAAAATCTTCTATTGTTTTTGAATATGTTGATAAATCTATATAGTTATCAGATTTTATTTTTGGATCAATTAAAAGTGTTGTTATAATCACATAATCATCTAATTTATCTATTAAACCTTTTAAAATTTCAATAGCAAAATTTTGAGGAATTGATTTATTTATAGTTGTACTATAAGGATGAAAAAGTAATAATTTACCTCTTTTTTTAGCATCAATAATTTTTTGACTTAAACCTTTTGATAATTCAAAATGTTCACAATTAAGTTCACTATATTTTTTAGAACTTGGAATTTTTTTATAATCAATTCCAAACTTATAAAGCCATGCATCTACTATGTTTATATCTAATATCTTACTAATATCTACACTATTATCAACAAAATAGTCATACTTACAAATAGTTTTGCTATTTATTGCAAGTGGATATACACCATTTATATATTTTTGAGTTTCATAAATACTTTTATCTCTTTTATAATAACTATTATTTGAAGCTTTTATAAAAATATCAAGCTCAACTTTTGAGTATATATTTTTTAACTCTTCATAAAAAATTCTAAGTGCAGCCATAGAGCTAATCATATCGCTAATTGTAGAGCCTAAACTTCCAATAAGTGCAACTTTAACAATTGGTTTGTGAAAACTATTAAGACTATATAAAAGCGAACTAGGTTTTATATCAAAAAAAATATTATCTTTGAACTCTTCTTTTATTTTATACTCATTTTCAAAACTAATCCCAATTTCAGTTGGAAAATTTGGATTAGTTTTTACGCTCTTTTCATTTAAAATCTTAGCAAGATATCTATTTTTATCAACTTTTGAAAAAATATCTTGTAAATCTTTGAAATCATCATATGTTGTAATATAAACCGTCTCATTTTCTAAACCAACTGGTGCTTTAAATCTATCATACTTTAGTATTGTACCATCTGTTATTTTTATATTTATACTATTTGTAACTCTAAAAAAAACCATATCTTATTCTACATTACTATCAATATTTTCTACTCTAAACATTGTTAAATAGGGTAATTTGCATGGAAGTTTTATTTTATTTACATTTCCACTATGAACACTTTCAAGCTCTTTATTATCTTGCGTTAGAATCTTTTTAAAATTTATATAATATAGTCCATTCTCTTTTTTAAACACTTTTCCAATCTCATTTTCACACTCATGTAGAACTGTGTTATGTGGAGTGAAAATTTCAATATCTTCATTTGGATAAACTTTATACTTGCAATAAAAATGCTCTTCATCTTCAGATACTAAACCTGTTACTTCAAATGAGCCTTTACTTAAAGCATAATCGTGATTTTGAGAATCTAGTTTTTCAAATGGCTTATGAATTAAATAAGCATCTGTAAACCCTCTATTTTTAGTTGTATGCAACTCTTTTTGATATTTTGAAGCATCAAATTTATTTTCATAATAATCATCAATTGCTTCTCTATAAGCTTTTGCAGTTACTGCTGCATAGTATGGAGATTTTGTTCTTCCCTCTATTTTCAAACTATCCACAGCACCACTATCAAGTATCTCTTTAATATGAGATGCAAGGTTCATATCTTTTGAGTTAAAAATATATGTTCCAACACCAGGTTCTTCTTCAAGTCTAAACAAGCTTCCATGCTCATCATTTCCAGCATAAAGTGTATATTCAAATCTACAATCATTTGCACAACTTCCACGATTAGGAACTCTTCCCATTTGAACAGCACTAATTAGACATCTTCCACTATATGCAAAACACATAGAACCATGAACAAATATCTCTATCTCCATATCTGGAAGATGTTTTTTAATCTCTATTACATCTTTTAAAGATATCTCTCTTGCTACAACAATTCTTTTAACTCCCATATCCCAAAAAACTTGAGCATCAAGATAGTTTAAAACATTTGCTTGAGTTGAAAGATGTATATCAATCTGGGGAGCAATCTCTCTACAAAGTCTTACAACTCCTGGAGCTGCAACTATAAAACCATCTGGTTTAAGTGCAGCCATAGAGGCTATATGTTTTTTTAATAACTCAATTTGAGCATTAAAAGGAAAACCATTTATTGTTGCATAAACTTTTTTTCCTCGCTTATGAGCATAATCAATTCCCTCTTTAAATGTCTCAAATGTAAACTCTTTACTAGCTCTAATTCTTAAACTAAAGTGGCTAACTCCACCATAAACAGCATCAGCACCATAATTTATTGCAATTTTTAATTTTTCTAAATTTCCAGCAGGTGAGAGCAACTCGACTTTTTGCTTACTCATAAAATTCCTTTGATTTTTTATATAATAAAATATTTAAATTTTTAGGGGATTGTATCTTTTTTTTGATAAATCTTAAGTTTTGCGACAAGCAAAGAGCTTTAGAAGCTCTCCCACTCATCATCAGATTTTGAAGCTTTAAACTCTTGTTTTGGTTTTTGCTCTAAGATTTTTACATCTTTAGCCTTTGTTACTATCTCTTTTGGTTTATTTGTCTCAGGTTTTGTTGTCTCTATATTTGAATTAACTTTTTTAGATATATTATCAATTTTAACTTGATCAAGTGATTTAAATACTTTAAAAATTGATGTATCAAGTTGTTTTGATAACTCTTTTAGTCTACTCTTATCAGAGTTCTCTTTACAATCCTCATTAATATACTCTTGAACACTTGTATGAACAAGTTCATGATACTCTTTTAAAGTTTTCCAATTTTGATTTTTAGTAAATACTAAACCATTTTTTTCTTGCTCTATAATCCATTTTCCTAAGTCACACTCTGTTGGTTTTGTTACACTCCAAGCAGTTTTTCCTTGACCAATTTTATCAAAGTTTGTAAGCTTAAATTTTACATGGTCATTTTTTAGTTTTGAAACTTTAAATACTAAATCTATATCTTCAATAATATTAGGATCTACTTGTTTAAATTTAGCTCTATCTGCTATTTTTAATAGATTGCTTGATAAACTTGATGCTTCACTTGCAAGATTACTTATAACTCTTGAAGAGCTAGCATTTACTTGAGTTACTCTATCAAGAACATTAATAGTATCATTTATTTGAAGTATTCCTATCTCTTCCTCTTTTGTACCTCTTGATACATCTTCTATTAAAACAATAGTCTCATCAATTCTTTTATTTAACTCTGTATAGCCAATTTTCATACTATTTGCTATCTCTTTACCTTCATTTGCTTTTGAAGTTGCTATTTCAACAATATTTTTAATCTCTCTTGCAGCTTCTGCACTTCTATTTGCTAGATTTCGCACCTCTTGTGCAACAACAGCAAACCCTTTTCCAGCTTCTCCAGCAGTTGCTGCTTCAACTGCTGCGTTTAGACTTAAGATATTTGTTTGGAATGCTATTTGATCAATTACCTCAATAGCTTCATTTATTGAACTAACCTCTTTATTAATTTGATCCATCGCGTCATTTGTTTTTGAAGCTAAAGTCTCACCTTGTTTTGATGATTTTTGAAGCTCTGAAGCCAAAATTGACATTTGAGAAGTCTTTTGAACACTTTGCTTAATAATAGATGTAATCTCTTCAATAGCAGCAGCTGTTTGCTCTAAACTTGCAGCTTGTTCTGTTGCTGAAGTTGATAACTCTTTTGCAGATTTTGAAAGAACTGCTGTATCATCATTTAATTTTGTTCCAGTTGATACTATCATTGATAAAAATTCAGATACAGTATGACCGATTAATTGAGTACTTGTAGCTAAAGAAGACATAATTCCATTTACTTTTGTAACATCAATTTGTGAGTTACTATCTGAGAAGTTTGAACTACCATATTCAACCAAAGTATTATTTAAAGTATTAAGATTTTGGTTAGTCTTTTCAATCATCTCATTTATAGAGTCTCTTAAGCTTTGAATTTGAGGATTTGAAGATGTTTTTTCAATTTTATATACATAAAATCCTTGAGATATTTTTTCAATAACCTCATCAACATTTGCAATTACTTTACCATCTTCTATATATCCTTCTTTTAATTTTTGAATATATCCATTAAAACTATCAACAATCTTTCCAATCTCATCATTTGATTTTTTCTTAATTCTATCAGTTTGTTCATTTCCACTTGATATATCATTTATTGCAATATCAAGCTCATCAAGTGGTCTTATAATTGCGTGATTTACTAAATAGCTATATATTAAATTAGCAATAAGCATAATTAACAAAGAGAACCCAATAATACTATATATTATAGAATTTATTTTGCTATTTGCACTAGCTTGCATTAAAGCAATCTCTTCTTCTATATCATCAACATAAGCACCTGTTCCAATTATCCAATCCCAAGGTTCAAACCTTTGAACATATGAAAACTTCTCTTTTGGATCATTTTTCTTATTTGGTTTATCCCAATAATATTTTACAAGTCCACCCTCTTTTTTCTCATTTGTAATTTTTGACATCTCTACAAATAATTTAGTTCCATAAGGGTCTGCATATGTGCTTAAATCTGTTCCATTTAGAGCTGGATTTGTTGGGTGGTGAATCATTTTTGGATGAGAATCATTTATCCAAAAATAGTCATTATTTGCATATCTCATATCAGATATTGTTTTTAAAGCCTCTTCTTGAATTCTAGCTGTAGCATTTTCAACATACTCACCAGTTCCAATAACCCAATTATAAGGAGCAAATAGTTTAACAAAAGAGACTTTTAATTGTGGTTCAGTAAATCCTGGTTTTGGCCAAACATAATCAATAAATCCCTCTTTATCTTTTTTAGCAATATCTACGAACTCTTTAAAAATCTGCTTTCCTTTTGGATCTTTGTAGTTATACATATCTTTATCATTTAAAGATGGATTTATTGGATGAATTAAAACAACTGCATCCAAATCATTAATCCAAAAATATCCAGTAGAACCATATCTAGTAGAGTTTACAATATTTTTTAATCTCTCTTTTAAAGCACTATCTGATATTGTATTTTTATATTTTTGATACTCACCTTCTAAAATAGTGAACAAAAACATAGTCTGTTTTTTAAGTTCATCTTCTAACTCAAGTTTAACTTTTTCTATATCAGTTCTTGCATGATATGCTTCAACTGTTTTCATAGCTAAAGATACATAATTTTTAAGCTCTTCCTCTTTTTTTGCATAAGCCTCTTTTTTATAGTTTTCAATTCCCTCATTTGAATACTCTTTTATAGAGTAAATAGCAACAAATGCAACTGCAAGTGAAATTATAACTATAGTAAGAATTGATAATATTAAAAGTTTAGCTTTTATTGATATATTATTTATCATCTTATCTCTCCATTTCAACAAATGTTTAATTATACCATTTATTATAAAAATTGTATAAAAATTAAGATTTTATTATATTTTTAGCAAACTCTATTGCTTCATTTGTAACATTTTCACCACTTATCATTCTTGCTATCTCATTTACTCTTTCACTATTATTTAACTCTTTTACTGTTGAAACTCCATTGATTTTTTCAACCAAAAAGTGTTGATTTGCACTTGATGCAAGTTGTATTTGATGTGAAATTGCAAATATTTGATAATTTTTACTTAAACTTATAAGAACATTTGCTATTGCTTCACTCTCTTTTCCACTTAAATTTGCATCTATCTCGTCTAAAAACAAAATTCCATTTTCACCAATATCAAGTTTTGAAATTGCACTTAAAAGTGCAAGTCTTAATCTGTTGTATTCACCAGAACTTATTGTTTGCAAAGATACTTGATTTAACTTAAAATCTATATAATCAACTCCACTACTATCAAGCTCTTGATTTTTTAAATCAATTTTTGCACTACTTAAATATAAAAATTCTAAATAGTAATTTACATCTTTTTCAAGTCTTATTAATCCCTCTTTTCTGTAATCACTCATCTTATTTGCTAAATCTAAAACATAAGTTTGCAAAGATTGATATTTTTTCTCTAAATCACTCTTTTCAAAACTAATATTCATATAACTATCTAGCTCTTTTTGTTTTTGCTCTTTATACTTAAGAGCATCTTCTATTGAACCAAATTTTTTTATTAGATTTGATATTTTTTCAATTCTATCAAGAGTTGATTCAATATCAATATCTTCAAGTTCTCCTAAAGTGTCATTAGATTTTTCTAAAATATTATTTAGCTCATTTATAGCTTCATCAAAAAATGCACTATTTATCTCTAAAATTTCTAAAAGTTCATTAACTCCACTAACATGCTCAAATATTTTTGTAGCTTTTAAACTAGCTTTCTCTATCTTCTCTTTTTTTGCAAGAGCTTTTTTTAGACTATTTAACTCTTCATACTCATTTAATTTTGGATTTATCTCTTCTATTTTTGATATCTCAAATCTTGCAAACTCTTTTAAATCTTCTAACTTTTTCTCATCTTCATTTAATTTATCTAATCTCTTTTTTATCTCAACAAGTTCTTTATAGTTATTTACAAAATCATCTTTAAGTACTTTAAATCCACTAAAATTTTTACTTGCATACCTATCTAGAAAATCTATTAAAACTTCACTTTTAAAATCACTTGTATCTTTTAAACTTAAATATTTAATTATACTATTTGATATCTCACTTAGTGATTTTTTTGATATGCTTTGATTGTTTAGAAAATATCTTGTTTTATCTTTTTTAATACTTTTGAAAACAATATCCTCTTCAAAGTTTATATCAAACTCTTCATTTTTTATTTTTGAATTATTTATATTTAGCTCAGCTAACTCACTTTTTATCTCATTTAATCCAAAAAGTGCTAAAAACTCTTGCATTAAGATAGATTTTCCAGCTCCACTTGGACCTGTAAAGATATTTAATCCACTATTAAACTCTAATTCAAGCTCTTTAAAACTTAAACAATTTTTTATATAAACTCTTGTAATCAAACTTAGTTACCCCATCTTAATTTTTCACTTAAAACTTTAAAAAAGTCTCTTTTTGTTCTATAAAGCATCTTTGCACTCTTTTTTGATATTTTAATATTTACAATCTCATTTTGCTTTAAATCGTACAAATCTTGACCATCAACTATAACAGTCGCTTCATCACTTGGTGTTTTAAACTCAATTTCAAAATCAGCTGGTACAACTATTGGTCGTTGAGTTAGTGAGTGAGCTGCAACTGGAGTTATTATAAATGCATTTGTAAGTGGATAAACAATAGGACCTCCAACAGATAAATTATATGCAGTTGAGCCACTTGGAGTTGATACTATTAAACCATCACCATAATATGTATTAAACTCTTTTTTATCAATTTTTGCTTTTATCTCAAGCATTGAAGATAGATTTTTTCTAGATATTACTATATCGTTAAATGCTATAAATTTTTTATCTCCTATTTGTGCCTCTATCATCATTCTTGGTTCAATTTTATAATCATTTATTAGCAAATCTTCAATAAAAGATGGTAAATCTTCTAGTTTTAAATCTGTTAAAAACCCCAAAGTTCCTAAATTTATTCCTAAAACTGGAAGATTATATTTAAAAGATTTTCTAACTACTCCAAGAAGTGTTCCATCTCCTCCAATAGAGATTAAAAAATCAGATTTTTGGCACATTAAATCAAAATCTAACCCATTTTGAGAAATCATTTGTGCACTACTTTTTTCTAAAATCAAATCTATATTTTTGTCCAAAAATAGTTTTTCTACTTTTAAAAAAGCATCTTTTAATTCTGGACTATTTGGTTTAAGAACTACACCAATATTTTCAATTTTTTTTAAGTGTTCGCAACTTTTTTCTAATCTCAATTCATCCAACTTTTTTTAAATTTATATGAAAAATCAATTGTATTAAATATCTCATATAAATCTAATAAAAAAAGGGAATATGCAAAAGCACATCCCCTTTTAGAAAAACTTAATTTTTTAAATTATCCATTTCTTTTTTTAATAATCTCTTCAGATACATTTCTTGGAACCTCTTGGTATGAATCAAACAACATTGAGTATGTTGCTCTACCTTGAGACATAGATCTTAAATCTGTTGAGTAACCAAATAGTTCTGATAATGGAATCATAGCAGTAACAAGTTTGATACCTGCTCTGTCATCCATAGATTGAACTTGTCCTCTTCTTTTATTACAATCTCCAATAACGTCTCCCATGTACTCTTCTGGAGTCTCAATTTCAACTTTCATCATTGGCTCAAGTAAAACAGCACCTGCAGCTGCACTTCTACAACCTTGTTTGAATCCCATTGAAGCAGCTAATTTAAACGCCATTTCAGATGAGTCAACTTCGTGGTAACTTCCATCATAAAGTGTAACTTCAATATCAACCATTGGGTAACCAGCTAAGATACCACCTTGCATTGCTTCAAATGCACCTTTTTCAACAGCTGGAACATACTCTTTTGGTACAACCCCACCTTTAATTTCATTATTGAATTTAAATGTTGGTTCACTTCCAGCAGGAAGAGGTTTAATCTCTAAGTAAACATGTCCATATTGACCTTTACCTCCAGATTGTTTTGCATATTTGTACTCTTGTTTAACAGCATTTCTAATAGTCTCTCTATATGCAACTTGTGGAGCACCAACTTCAGCTTCAACTTTAAACTCTCTTTTCATTCTATCTACAAGAATTTCAAGGTGTAATTCACCCATTCCAGAAATAATAGTTTGACCTGTTTCTTCATCAGTATTTACTCTAAATGATGGATCTTCTTCAGCAAGTTTTCCTAAAGCAATACCCATTTTTTCTTGGTCAGCTTTTGTTTTTGGCTCAACAGCAACACTAATAACTGGATCTGGGAAATCCATTCTTTCTAGAATTACTGGATCTTTTTCGCTTGCTAGTGTATCACCTGTAACTGTATCTTTAAGACCAACAACTGCACCAATTTCTCCAGCATAAAGTTCTTTAACCTCTTCTCTTGAGTTTGCATGCATTTTAAGTAATCTTCCGATTCTCTCTTTTTTCATTTTTGTAGAGTTTAATACATAAGTTCCAGACTCTAAAATTCCTCTATAAACTCTTGTAAATGTTAATTGTCCAACAAATGGGTCAGTCATAATTTTAAATGCTAAAGCTGCAACTTCACCTTTATCAGTTGAAGGAACTATTACAGCTTCACCATCTTGAGTTTCACCTTTAATATCAGCAACCTCTGTTGGAGCTGGTAAATACATAGCAACAGCATCAAGAAGTGGTTGAATACCTTTGTTTTTAAACGAAGTTCCACAAACCATAGGAGTAATTTCCATAGCTAAACATCTTTTTTTAATTCCAGCTGTGATTTCCTCTTCAGTTAACTCTTCGCCACCAAGGTATTTATCCATTAACTCATCACTTGACTCAGCAGCAGCTTCTACAAGTTTTTCTCTGTATTCAGCAGCTGTATCAACTAAATCAGCAGGAATATCTTCAATTTTATACATCTCACCTGGTTGTGCATCAAGAGTATAAGTATAAGCTTTCATTTTTACTAAATCAACCATTCCTCTAAATTGGTCTTCTGCACCAATTGGAATTTGAAGTGGAACTGGATTTGCTTTTAATCTATCTCTTACTTGATTCATAACATTAAAGAAGTTTGCACCTGTTCTATCCATTTTGTTTACATAGATAATTCTAGGAACTCCATACTTATTTGCTTGTCTCCAAACTGTTTCAGATTGTGGTTGAACCCCACCAACTGAACAAAATACTGCAACAGCACCATCAAGAACCCTCATTGATCTCTCAACTTCAATAGTAAAGTCAACGTGACCTGGAGTGTCAATGATATTTATTTGTAGTTGCTCATTTGTTTTTGGGTGATTCCAAAAACAAGTTGTAGCAGCAGAAGTAATTGTAATACCTCTTTCTTGCTCTTGCTCCATCCAGTCCATTGTTGCTGTACCTTCATGAGTCTCACCAATTTTGTGAGAGATTCCTGTATAAAAAAGAATTCTCTCAGTACTTGTTGTTTTTCCTGCATCAATGTGTGCAGCAATACCAATATTTCTAACTCTATTTAAGGGTACTTTTCTTGCCATATTTAATTCCTACCATCTGTAGTGTGCAAATGCTTTATTAGCCTCTGCCATTCTATGTACATCTTCTTTTTTCTTAAAAGATGCTCCTCTTTCGTTTGCAGCTTCGAATAGTTCGTTTGCAAGTCTTTCTACCATTGTTCTTTCATTTCTTTTTCTTGAAGCATCAATAAGCCATCTTAGTGCTAAAGTTTGTCTTCTTACAGCTCTAACTTCAACAGGAACTTGGTATGTAGCTCCTCCAACTCTTCTACTTCTTACTTCTAAAAGAGGTTTAACATTCTCTATTGCTCTTTCAAAAAGTTCAATACCTTTTTCTTCACCTCTTTTATCAAGGTTGTCAATTGCACCATAAAGGATTTTTTCTGCAACAGATTTTTTACCATCTAGCATAATTGCATTAACAAATTTTGTAATAACTTTACTATTGTAGATAGGATCAGCCATTACTTCTCTAACTGGAGCTTTTCTTCTTCTCATTTTCTATCCTTCTACTTATTTTTTAACTTTTGGTCTTTTTGTACCATATTTAGATCTAGATACAGTTCTGTTATTAACTCCAGCACTATCTAACGCACCTCTTACAATGTGGTATTTAACCCCAGGTAAATCTTTTACTCTTCCCCCTCTTACTAACACAATTGAGTGTTCTTGAAGGTTATGACCCTCTCCACCGATATATGAAATAACTTCAATTCCAGTAGTTAATCTAACTTTTGCAACTTTTCTTAAAGCTGAGTTAGGTTTTTTTGGAGTTGTTGTATATACTCTTGTACATACTCCTCTTCTTTGTGGACATTTTTTTAAAGCTGGTGATTTTGATTTCTCAACCACTTTTTTTCGCTCTTTTCTAATAAGCTGTTGTATAGTAGGCATTTCTTTCCTTTATAATATTTGGTTTGAGTAGCTATAGCCCTACTCATGCTTCTCGTAATTTTCAAAATATATTTGAAACGATACTACCATTCTAGGAAACCTTTGAGTGTTTTCTAAAAAAGTTTTGCATTATATCTAATTGCTCTTAAACTTTACTTTATTAAAATATTCAAAACTAGATATTTTAATCTAAAATCTATTTATAAAACCAGTTTTAGGATAGATTATTATCTCTTTTTCATAATTATTATCTGAAGTAAATTTTATAAAACAAGGTTTTGTTATCTCATATTCATAAGTTTCATTATCAACATTTGATAATCTTGAATATACTCTTCCATCTTCACCAAAAGAGATTTGTCCAAGTGATGTTGTACTATTACAAGATATATCTACACTTTTTACATTGTAGTTTCTTAAAAGTGTAAAAGAGCTATATTTATCATCATCTTTACAAAAATTTGAATTTGTAATATATCTATTTGTTAGTGGGTCTTTTAAAGCTTCCTCTTTATTTGCATGACTTTTTTCATTTATATCAGTATAAATTGAGATATAAACTCCACCACCTTCGTTTTCTCTGCATCTTAAAAATTTCATTGTCCATCTTTGTTTATGCCAAGTAGAATTTTCTAAATCCGTTTTATCATCAATTAAAGCTTTATATCTTAAAAAATTAAGATATAACTCTATTTTAGAGACAAATAGATTAAATTTATAAGTTGAATCTTTTATATAAATAGTTGAATAAATTATTGAAAATATAATTAAAATTATAATAAGTTCTAAAATAAAAAATGACTTCTTCATAGTTTTTTAAGGTAAAAAGTCAGCATCTCTTTACCAAAATATGTTATTACAATTTTTTCATCATAATTATAAAATTCATGTGAAGATAAAAAATAATCCTCTTTATCACCAATTTTATAAAATCTTAATCTCAAAGCTAAAACTTTATCACTAGTAACAATATTTTCAACTCCTCTTGATTTTAACTCATTTGCCAACTCTTTTGCAAAATGGTACTCATTTGCAAAGTGTTTTGTTGGTTTATCTAAAATTAGATAAAGTGGTTTATTTACAAAAGTAAACAGAACATTTAGAAATAGAAAAAATAGTACAAAATAGGCAAAAATATTGTAATTTCTTCTAAACTCTTTTAATCTAACTCTATATGCGTGAAAAAATATAACCATCATTGAAGGTACAAAAATTACAACAAATGGAGCAAAATCTTCAATATAAACTTTTTGTCTAAAAGATAATATTATTGACAATACCAATGCTGTAGCACTTATATACCAGATTAAATCAACTTTTTTATTTACAGCTGTTCTATATATTGCATACAAAAAGTATAAAAATAGTATTGGAGAAAAGATAGCTGCATATATTCCAAATGTATCAAGCAAAAACCCTTTTGGAGTCCCTTCAACTGTGAATTCATAAACGAAAAATGAGATAATTGCTAAAGCCAAAGATATAGACATAAGCTTTTTATCACTATCTCTAAATGAGTATAAAAATAGTGCTACAAACAATATAGCAAATGAGTTATCAACTAAGAGTAAAAATGGTAAAAGATAGTATAGATGTTTATTATAAGTTTTATAATAGTAGATATATACAAGTGTGAAAAATGTAACAACTATTGCACTATTTACAAGAATGGCTGCACTTAAAAGTCCAGGTAGAAATATAAAAATTAAAATTGTAATAAATCTATCTTTTGGTAGCTTAAAGTAATCATCTGTAATTTTATACATTAAAATTACACTTAAAAAATAGAAAATTACAAAAGGAAATCTAAGTGCTAAATCATTTTGTCCAAAAAAAACTGTAGATATTTTTATTAAAAGTGTTAAAACAGAAAAATTTTCAAAGTAGTTTAGAGCCTCTTTATATGAGATACTTAATACATCATTTACTTGAATAAACATCATAAATAAAATGAAAGCTAGAACAATATAAAAAAGAGTGCTATAGGCTACTTTTGAAAACATAATTTAAACCTTTAAAAAATTTTCAAACATCTTATGTCCATATTCGCTTAATATAGACTCAGGATGAAATTGTACTCCAAAAACATTTTTATCTTTAATCTCTAAAGACATAATCTCATCATCATCCAAACTTTTTGAAGTAACTATTATCTCTTCTGGAAGATTTTGTTTTTCAACTATTAAAGAGTGATATCTTGTTTGTGTAAACTCATTTGGTAAACCATCAAATATCTTTGTATCTTTTAATACTTTTATTTTTGAAGTTTTTCCATGCATCAAATTTTTTGCACGAACTACTTTTGCTCCAAAAGCTTGTGCTATTGCTTGATGTCCTAAACATATACCAAAAATTGGTTTTTTGCCACTAAAATATTTTATTACATCTAAACAAACTCCAGCTTCATTTGGAGTAGCTGGTCCTGGAGAGATTATAATTTTACTTGGATTTAACTCTATAATCTGCTCTAAAGTTAACTCATCATTTCTTACTATTTTCAAATCAGCTTTTAGTTCTAAACAGTATTGAACAATATTGTAAGTAAAGCTGTCATAATTATCAATCATTAAAATCATAAATTTATTTTCCTATTAAAAAATGTGTTATTATACCAATTATTTATAAATTTAAATAAAAAATATCTGATAATCATTCTTAATACTAAGTTACTTCAAAGCTTTGTTACTATAATATTTCGAAATTTCAAAATAGATATAAAAAAAGGAGATAAAATGTTTAAGAAAATAGCGCTAGTTTCAATATTTTTTTCATCAATACTTTTTGCTTCAAATGAAGTAAATGTATATTCACAAAGACACTATGATTCAGATAAAAAGATATTTAAAGATTTTGAAAATAAAACAGGAATTAAAGTAAATCTTGTAACTGCAAAAGCTGAAGAGCTTGTTTCAAGACTATCAATTGAGGGTGCAAATAGTCCAGCTGATATTTTAATAACTGCTGATATTGGAAATTTATATTTAGCAAAACAAAGAGGATTAACTCAAAGTGTTAGCTCAAAAACTTTAAATGAAAATATACCAACTCACTTAAGAGATGAAGATGGTAACTGGTTTGCAATTACAAAAAGAGCTAGAATTTTTGTTTATAATCCAAAAAATGTTAATAAAGCAGATTTGGGTGACTATTTTAGTATTACAAAACCACAATTTAAAGGAAAAGTAATAACTAGAACATCAACTCACGCATACAATAAATCTCTTATGGCTTCAATTATTGCTCATCATGGAGAAGAGAAAGCTTTAGAGTTTGCAAAAGGGCTTTCAGATAATTTTGCAAGAAATCCAAAAGGAAGCGATAGAGATCAAATTAGAGCTGTGGCATCTGGTGAAGCTGATATTGCTATTGTAAACTCTTATTATCTTGGAGTTATGGCAAATAGTGAAGATAAAATAGATGCACAAATTGCAAAAGAGTTAGCCATATTTTTCCCAGCTCAAGAGACAACAGGAACTCATATAAATATCTCAGGAGCTAGTATTACAAAGTTCTCTCCAAATAAAGATAATGCTATAAAATTAATTGAGTATCTAACAAGTATTGAAGCTCAAGGCGAATTGGCTCAAGGAAATTATGAATACCCTGTAAATCCAAAGGTAAAACCAGCTGGAACAGTTGCTTCTTGGGGAGAGTTTAAAGAGGATACAATTCCTTTAAATGAAGTTGGAAAATATACACAAGAGGCTGTAGAGATAGCTTCTAAAGGAAGATGGAGATAAAAAGTTTTAAAAAATACTTAGCCCCAATTTTGGGCTTAAGTATATCATTTCCTATTATTATATTAATACTTTACTTCTTTATAAATAGCTCTTTTTCTAAAACTTTTTTAGAAGATGGTTATATTTATGAATATAGTAAAAATAGTACCATATTACTTATTGGTACACTTTTTGGTGTACTAATTTTAGGAACAATTACCTCATATTTAAGTGCAAGATTTACATATTTTGGAAGCAAGTTTTTTGCTTTGTGTTTTGTACTTCCTTTAGCATATCCAGCTTATATTTTAGGTTACACTTATGTTGGATTTTTTGAGTATAGAGGAATATTTTCTCAAATATTTTCAAATCCTGCTTTAAAAGTTGATATCTTAAATATGTATGGAGCAATTTTTATATTCTCAATTGCAATGTTTCCTTATGTTTATATCATGGCAAGAGTATCTTTTGGCTCTATTTCAAAATCTATTTTTGAACTTGTATCTTTACAAAAAATAAGTTCTACAAAAGCCTTTTTCAAAATATATCTTCCACTTGCATATCCAGCACTTTTTGGTGGAGCACTGCTAGCACTTATGGAAACTTTAAGTGATTATGGAACAGTTTTATATTTTGGAGTTGAGACTTTTAGTGTTGGTATTTTTAAAAGTTGGTTTGGACTTGATGATTTAGTTGGAGCTATAAATGTAGCTATTGTTCTTCTTATTTTTGTATTTTCACTTCTTTTAGTAGAGTACAATATTAGAAAAAAACTTCGTTTTTCAAGCTCAACAAATAGTAGCGAAAAAGTATCAAAAATAGAGCTAAAAGGAAAAGAGAACTTTTTTGCATTTTTAATCTCTTTTATAGTTGCTTTAATTACTCTTTTTATTCCAACATCTATTTTAATTTATTGGGCATTTTTAGATATTTTTACACTTGATTTTACAGCATTTGAGTATCTATTTAATACTTTAAGTTTAAATATAGCTTCAAGTTTGTTTATAATATCTTTAGCATTTTTAATAGTATATTTTTTAAGATTTTTCCCAACAAAAATATCATACGCAACTCATAAATTATCAATGCTAGGTTACTCAATTCCTGGAGCTGTTGTTGCTGTTGGATTACTTATTATCGCAAATTTTATAGATAGAAGTTTAGGAGTGATGTTTTTTGGTGGCTCATTTATAGTGTTGATTTTTGCATACACTACAAGATATTTTGCAGCAAGTGTTGGAAGTGTTGAAAACGGTTTTAGCAAAATTCCATCATCTATTGATGATGTATCAAGAATATTTTGTGAAAATGAAGCCAAATCAATATTTAAAATCTATCTTCCAATATTAAAACCGTATTTATTAAGTGGATTTTTAATTTTGTACATAGATATTGCAAAAGAGTTACCAGCAACTTTGATTTTAAGACCATTTAACTTTGATACTTTAGCAGTTAGAATTTATGAATTAGCAAGTAATGAGATGCTTTATAAAACAGGTTTCCCATCACTTATTTTAGTAACCACTACTGCAATTGCAGTTATATTTTTAGCTTATAAACCAAAAAGAAGAAAAACAAAATGAAAAAAATAGTTGAAATAAAAAATTTAAGAAAAATATTTTGCAAAGGTGATATTTGTGTTGCAAATAGCATAAATTTTGATTTATATGAGGGTGAAATATTCACAATTTTAGGAACAAGCGGAAGCGGAAAAACTACTTTTTTAAGAATGTTAGCAGGACTTGAAAAACCTGATAGTGGAGAGATAAAAATAGATGGTAAAGTTGTTTTTGATAATAAAACAAATATAGAACCAAACAAAAGAGAAACTGCAATTGTTTTTCAAAATTATGCTCTGCTTCCTCACTTAAATGTAGCTTCAAATATAGTTTTTGGAAGCAATGCTAGTAAAGATGAATTAAAAGAGATTTTAGAAAAAACAAAACTAAAAGGTCATGAAAATAAATATCCACACGAACTAAGTGGTGGACAGCAACAACGAGTTGCACTAGCACGAGCTTTGATAAACAAACCAAAAATTCTTCTTCTTGATGAACCTTTAAGCAATATTGACACAGAGCTTAGAAATATTTTAAGAGTTGAGTTAAAAGAGACAATAAAAGAGTTTAATATAACTGCACTATTCATTACTCACGATAAAGAGGATGCCTTTTTCTTATCTGATAGAATTGCTATTATGAATGGTGGTGATATTTTGCAAACTGGAACTTGCAAAGAGCTTTATAATAGACCAGTTGATCTATATTGTGCAAACTTTTTAGGAAAAGTTACAAAGATTGATGAGAACTTATATATAAGACCTGAAAATATAAAAATATCAGATGATGGTGATATTGAAGGTGTTATAAAAGAGATAATTTTTTATGGAAACTTTTATGAAGTTGTTGTTTTTGCAAATAATCAAGAGTTTTTAATACATAGCTTTGATGATACAATTGAAGTTAATCAAAAAGTAAAACTAAAACTTGAAAATAGAGTTATAAGATTTTAATCTTTTTCAATTTCTACAAATTTCTCTGTTTGAACATCAACTTTTAACTTTTTTGTATGCCTTGCATGCCCAAGTTAATTCATCTTAACAATTTTTAAAATTCATCTACTAAGTATTATTTTGTTAGGATTTTACACTAAGCTTACGAAGGAGAAAAATGAATTTAGAGATAAATTACAAAACTATATATAAACTATTTGTAATAGGGAGTAGATTTAAGTAAAATGTTAAAATCCTTTATGAAAAATATGCTATTTGTTTTTTTTTCTTTTATATTTGTCTCTTGTTCTTCTAAAATACCTTCTGTAAAGGAGAGAACGAACAGTGCTTTATCTTTGGCTTCAAAAAATAGTTTAGAAGAACTTATTATAAATAACACAAGTTTTAATATCTTCTCTTTGCAATCCCAAAGTATAAATTGTGAAAATAGAACTTTGAATATCTATATAGAAGGAGATGGTTTAGCTTGGATAAGTAAAAATCAAATTTCATTAAACCCAACACCAATTAGTCAAACAATTTTAAAACTATTATCTCTTGATAACAATAAATGCAAAGTATATCTTGCTAGACCTTGCCAATATGTAGAATCTTCAAATTGTAAACAAGAGTATTGGACAAATAAGAGATTTAGTAATGAGATAATAGATATTTTTGATGAAGTCTTAAATAATTTAAGAACTAAATATCAAAATAGAGATTTTAATCTTATTGGATATTCTGGTGGTGGAGCAGTTGCCACACTTTTAGCTTCAAAAAGAGATGATATTAAAAATCTAATTACAATAGCTGGAAATTTAGATATAGATAAATGGGTAAATATTCATAATATTTCAAAACTAGAAGGTTCTTTAAATCCAGCAAATTTTACTTCAACTCTTGAAAATATAAAGCAGATTCACATAATAGGAAATGATGATAAAATAGTTCCAAAAGAGATATTTTTATCTTATTTTTCAAAGTTTAGTAATAAAAAAAATATAGAGTATATTTATACGAATTCAAATCATAGTTGCTGTTTTGAAACTACTTTTAAAGAAGTTTTAAACAAAATAGAAAAATAGACTAAGGCTAAAAAGCCTTAGTTTAAAATACTAAAATTTATATCTATAGTTTAAAGCTAAACCATGATTAGTATATTTTGAACCTTCACCTTGGAAGTTGTATGAAAGATTGATATTATTTTGATTATTTACATCTACATCATACCCTAAACCTGCTACATATTTCCATCTTCCATTATCTATACCTTTTGTATCAAAGCTATTTGATGGAGCTGCTGAAAAAGATGATGTTACAATATTATTATCGTTTTTAAAATCATAGCTAACACCAGCCAAAGCAGTTATTTTTGAGAAATCATTTATTTTATAACCCATATTTAATTCAGCATTTCCCAAAAGCTCTGAAGAAGTAAATTTATTTGTAGTAATATTTGCACTTGAACCCGTTTCACTATAGTTAGGATTTGAGTAGTGTTTATATGTAACTCCTAATTTTGGTTCCATGTGAAGTGATTCATTTATATTAATTTTATGTCCAACACCTAAATCAAGAGATAAAATTTTTGTAGTAAACTTTGCATTTGCTTGAGTTCCATCAAATAAATCTCTTTTGCTATCATTTTTTTGCCAAGTATATGCACCTTGATAGTAAATAGTTGTTTTATTATCTTTTAGAAGATTGTTTCCATAAAGAGCTAGTGAATAAGCATCTACATTTGTTTTTTGACTTACGCCATTTATATCAACATTTGCATTTGTATAAAATAATCCTGTTCCAAGAAGCTGACCATCTTTGTACTCATTTTCATATCCAAGACCTAGTCCATAAGTTTTTAAATCAAAACCATTGATACCATCTTTCTCTTTTTGCTCTCCTAAAGAACCATATAATTTAGTCCAAAGAGTACTATTTCCTAAAACCATCTCATCTCCTGAGTTTGCTCCACTTCCAAGTCTGCTAGAGATAACATTTGATACAGATGATGATATTTGAGAAGAAGTATTTGAAATAGCTGCTGCTATTGTAGGAGTTAATGTATCTAAGGCTCTATTTAAATCTGCTGCATCTAAAGGATCCAATTTTGCAACTAAACTACCAAATGTTGGATCATTTCTTAGCTTAGTAAGAACTTGCGATACATTTGTAGCATTTCCTTGAGTATTTCCAGCTTCTTCAAAAGCGTTTACTTTGCTTACTACTAAATCTATATATTTTACATTATTATTGGCAGCCGAAGGTTTTACTTCTACCTCTTCAAACTCTAGTGTAGCAGAGTTTACTTTTAACTCATTTATAGTTAGGCTATTTGTAGCTGATATAACTTGCTCTAGTTTATCGCCTTTTACAAAAGCTTTTGAACCAGCTTCAACTCTTACATTTAGTTTTGAACCTGCATTAAAAGTAGCATTTTCTGTGAGTATTTGAGTATTTTCTATTTTACTATTTGAGTTTTTAAAAGCACCAATTTCAATTGTTCCAGAGTTTGTAAAATTTCCAAAATTTGGTTGAAAAGATATAGTTTGTTCTCCATTTCCATCATTATCATCAAAAGTTCTAAATGTTTTTGAGTTAGCATTATATGGTAAATAGATAGAACCTTTGTTATTAAAAGTTGTATCTCCATATAGAATAACACTCCCGTGTATTTCCCCACCAGCTTTATTCAATACAGTTGATTTATCTGAATTTACAAATAAAATAGCAACGGCCTCTTTATCTAATTTATTATTTATTGTTGATTTTATTGTTCCACTATTCTCAAGAATTAAACTATTAGCCTCTTCTATAGAGATAGCTTCTGCATAAGCCTCAAGTTTTTCATTTTCTTTATTAGAATTTACTAAAATACTACCATTATTTTCAATTGTACTTTTATTTGAATGATCTATTATGATAGCAAAAGAATCTGCAAAACTTTCATCTTCTGAATTATTTATTACAGTAGAATTTGCTTCTATTGTTCCTTTATTTATAATTTGTGAATTGTTTAAAGAATCTAATTCCATTCCTGCTGAATCAGCAATTACTCCTTCTGAGCTTACAGAAATTGTTCCATTATTAATAATTTGAGAATCATTTATATTAAAGTCATAAGATGTTATTCCGTATGATGATACTAATTTTCCTTTTGACGATACTAAAATATCTTTATCATTTATAATTTCTGAATTATTAAAATTTAAATTTCTATTTTGAGAAGCGAACCAACCATCTAAGTGAATACCCTGTAAATATAAATCATCTCCAGTTGCTTTTAAGTTTATAGTACCAGTATTTTTTATACTAGAAGCTTGTGCATCTCTTACAGCAATTCCATTTAATGTTGCATCAGAGTTTAAATTAGAGATAATATTACCTTTGTTTTCAACTCTTGAATTTACTAAATTTGAAACATCTATTCCATTTATATTTACATCATTACTGCTATCACCTAAAATATTTATATTCCCATTATTTATTATTTGAGAATTTTCTATTTCCTTTGCATTTATTGCAGTCCAATCATCTATAATATTTAATGAAGAAGTATTAGTAAAACTTGAACTTTCAGAATTTTCAATATCAAGTCGATTATTATTATTACCTTTATTAATTAATTGGCTATTATTGCTCAAATAATATGTATTTATTTTATAATTATTATCTATCTCTAAAGTTTGATTGTTTAGAATAGTACCTGGTGATGCCGAAAGTGAAACAGCACCTAAAAGCATAGTTGAAAGTAAAAAAGATACTTTACTTGTTTTTGAATAATCTATTTTCATAAATTATTTTCTCCTTTTGTTTTTATTTTGAAAGTTTAATAATACATAATCTATGTGACATTTGTGTGATAATTTTGATACAAAATTGATATTTTTCAAAATTCATTTACTTAAGTGTTGTTTTGTTACTATTTTCAAATTTTTATAAAGGAAAAACATAAAAAATATAGCAGATAAAATATTGTTAAATAAAAATATTACTATGAAGAATATGAGTTCTTATATTCCTAAATCTTCAACATTTTTATTTATTATAATTTCTATTTTTTTATTATTTATTTTTATAAGCTACTTTTTATTGTATATAAATTTAAGTGATAACCATAAAAAAAATCAAGAGATAGTATTTTACAAAATACAAAAAGATACTAGTATATTTTTAACAAAGCTACTATTTAAGTTTTCAAATAAAAAAGAGATTTTACTTGAAAAACATAAAGAAGTTTTAAAATATTTAGATAAAAATTCTTATGATACATCTTTGGATGAAATTTATAAAAAGATAAATCAAGGTTTACCAGACAAGCCTTATAACATTTATATAACAGATGAAAATCTAGTTATAAAAAATACAACAGTGCCATCTGATATAAATTTTGATTTAAGTTTTGCAAAATATCTTTTTGACAATCATAAGCAAAATAATCTAATAGGTGTTTCCCCTCCAGTTTTTGAGATGTTTTCTCAAAAGATGATAAGTTATTCAGACTCATATTTACAAAATTCAAATAGAGTTTTACAAATAAGTTATACTTATGATGATTTGGATAAAGATTTAGAAGATTTAAAACAAAGTATTAATGAAAATACAAATATTATAAATACAAATGCATATATTATTTTTAACGATGGTTATATTGGAGATTTTATTTTTAAAAATATAAAATCATATAAACCTAGCTTAGAAGAGATAGAAAAAAGAATTGAAAAAGGCAAAAAGCTTTTTGATAGCTTTGATAAGAATCTTAAGTATTTTAAACAAAATAGTGAAAATAAAACATATTTTTTACTAGAACACAGTCCAATATTTGATGAAGCAAAAATAGTTTACAGTATAGTTTTTGATGAAAAATATTTTAATCAACAAATCTTTATCTTAAATTTATTGTTTTTTATTATCTCAATTTTAGGAGTTGTTACTATATACATTATAAATAAAGTTAGAGAAAAAGAGTATATTTTGAACTACAAAGATAAATTTATTGAGCATTCAATTCATGAAATAAATACTCCACTTTCAATAATTAATATAAATTTACAACTTAAAAATGAGAATTTAGGAGTTGATAAATATTCCAAAAAAATTGAAGGAGCTTTAAGAACTTTGAAAAATTCATATGAAGATATGAGTTTTTTGCATACAAAATCAAAAATAAAGTATAAAATTGAACATTTGAGTCTAAAAAGTTTTTTGCAAGATAGAGTTAAATATTTTGAACTAATTGCTCAAACTCAAAATAGGAGTTTGTATTTAGAAGTTACAAATGATTTAATTATTGATATTGGCCGTATTGAATTAGAGCGATTGATTGATAACAATATCTCTAATGCTGTAAAATATTCTGAAATTGATACAACGATAAAAATTATTTTAGAAGGAAATATTTTAAAATTTATCTCTAAGGGAGATAAAATAAAAGATAAAGATGCAATTTTTAAAAGATACATAAGAGAAAATAAAAGTTTAGGTGGACATGGAATTGGCCTGTCTATTGTAAAAGATATTTGTGATAAATATAGTATAAAAATAGAAGTTATCTCTAAAAATGGAGAAAATATATTTTTGTACACTTTTTTGCCACAAATAAGTCACACAAATAAAGTAAAATAATTTTATGAAAAAAATATTTTTACTTGAAGATGATTTCTCTTTAAATGAATCAATAAAAGATATGCTAGAAAACGATGGTTTTATTGTTGACACTTTTTATAATGGTCAAAAAGCATTTGATAATCTTTTAGGAGAATACATTTTATATATTTTTGATATAAATGTACCAAATATAGATGGCTTAGAGTTGCTTGAGAAGTTAAAAAATATCAATCCTAGTGCAAAAGTTATTATAATAAGTGCAAATATAGATATAGATAAAATTACACAAGCCTATGAAAGAGATTGTGATGATTATATAAAAAAGCCTTTTGACTTACAGGAGTTTAGACTTAAAATAAGAAAAATTACAAATCATTATGAGATAGAAAAAATAGAAAATCTTTTTTTTAATATGAGAAAAAGAGTTTTGTATGAAAATGAAATTGAGATAAATCTTACAAAATCAGAGAGAAATTTACTATATTTATTGATAAATAATAGAGGTGAAAAAATAACTCATAACCAAATAGAAGAGTTTGTATATAATGGAGTTTCTAAAACTTCAGTAGCTGTAAGAACTTTGATAAAAAGGCTTAGAGCAAAACTTCCAAAAGATAGTATAAAAAATAGTTTAGATGAAGGGTATTATATAAAATAGTTTTGCCCCAAAATGGGACAAAGGCTATTTGATTAAATTTGATATTGCTTTAAAGTTTGGATTCTTTGAATCTAAAGTTAGCTCAAATAAAATTGATTCATAAGTAGTTGGAATTGCACCTGCTTGAACTAATCTTTTTATTGCCATTTTGTGGTCAAGCTTTGTTCTACTTCCACAACAGTTTGTTACTAAAATTACATTAAAACCATTTTCAAGTAAATCAATACAAGTTTGAAGAACACAAACATGAGTCTCTATTCCAGCTACTACAATATTTTTTTTACCAGATTTTTTAAAAGCATTTAAAATGTCACTATTTTGACATCCTGAAAAGGTAGTTTTTTCATAGGCTTCATACTCATTTACAAGCTCTTTTAAAGGCTCTATTGTTTCCCCAATTCCTTTTTTGTACTGCTCATTTACAATAATAGGAACATCTAAAGTTTTCATACCCTTTACAAGTATTGGAAGAGTTCTTAAAAGCTCATCTTTGTTTCCAATATGTGGGAAAAGCTTTTCTTGAACATCAACTAAACAAAAAAGTGTATCTTCAATTTTTATTCTCATATTTTTTCCTTTAGCTTTAATTTAAATAATATAAAAATAGAATATAGCAAAGAAAAATAGCTACTATCTAGCTTTTTGTTTTTAAAAATATTAAAATATTTGTTAATCTTTTTTTAGATAAAATCTAAACTATTTAAAAAAAGGATACTGCTTTGACAATTAAAGAGATTTTAATTCAAAACAAAATAAAAGAAGAATCAAATCAACTTTTAGATTTGGCAAAACAAGCCGTTGAAATTGCTATTTAAAAAGATGAAGAAGAGGCAATAAATTTTATTTCTAATAGGAATTAATATGTCAAATATAATTATTTACAATACTCAAGATGGGGAAACTTCTGTTTCACTTTTGGCAAAAGATGGTATGGTTTGGATGAGTCAAATGCAAATTGCAGAGCTATTTGCAACTACAAAACAAAATATTAGTTTGCATATTCAAAATATTTTAGAAGAAAAAGAGTTGGAGCAAAATTCAGTTGTCAAGGAATACTTGACAACTGCCAATGATGGTAAAAACTACTCAGTTACACATTATAGTTTAGAGATGATTTTAGCTATTGGTTTTCGTGTAAGAAGTAAAAGAGGAACACAATTTCGTCAATGGGCAAATAAAAATCTAAAAGAGTATATGATTAAAGGTTTTGTAATAGATGATGAAAGATTAAAAAATCCAGATGGAAAACCTGACTATTTTGATGAATTACTAGAGAGAATTCGTGATATTAGAGCATCTGAAAAAAGATTTTATCAAAAAGTTAGAGAACTTTTTACCCTTAGTAGCGATTATGATGCAAGTGATAAATCAACTCAACTATTTTTTGCACAAACTCAAAATAAACTACTGTTTGCTATCACAGGACAAACAGCAGCAGAGATTATTATAAATCGTGCAGATGATAACAAGCCAAATATGGCACTTACAAGTTTTAAAGGCTCAAAGGTTAGAAAAGAAGATATTTACATAGCAAAAAATTACCTTACATCAGATGAACTTGATAGTTTAAATAGATTTGTAATTGTATTTCTAGAAACAGCAGAATTAAGAGCTAAAAATAAAGAAGATATTACTATGGATTTTTGGAGAGAAAATATAGATAAGATTATAGAGTTTAACGATAAAGAAGTCTTGAAAAACAATGGAACTATAAGCTATGAACAGATGAAAGAAATGGTAGAAAAAGTCTATAAAACTTTTGATAATAAAAGAAAAAAACAAGAAGCTATCGAAGCTGATTATATAGATTTAGAAGAGTTAAAAAAGATTGAAAATTTAGCTAAATCTAAAAAAAGCTAGATATTATCTAGCTTTTTAAAATTTCCAAAACAATTTCTAATAAATTTATTATTTAAAAGCCATAGCCTCAGCTCTTTTTAGAAGCTCAACTGCACCTTTTTTTATAAACTCATTTGCAAAATCTCTTCCAGCACTCTCAAAAGAGTTTATATCTATAATTTTTTCATCTTTTATATATTCACTTCCATCAGGAAGTCCTACAATTGCAGATATTTTTACACTTTTTTCATCTTGAATTGTTGCTTTTACACCAATTGGAACTTGACAACCACCCTGTAAAGTATCCACAAAACCTCTTTCTATTGTTGACTCAATTTGCGCATTTTTATCATTTAAAACTTTTACTATCTCTATTATTTTTGGATCATTTGTTGTCTCTATTCCTAAAGTTGCTTGTCCCATAGATGGAATCATAACATCTGTTGAAATTGGAGTGAAATATTTAACCTCATTTTCTAAGTGTAGCTTCTCTATTCCTGTTGCTGCAAGTATTATTGCATCATACTCACCTGCATTTAGTTTTGCTATTCTTGTATTGATATTCCCTCTTAAATCTTTAAGTTCAATATCAGGTCTTAACATCTTTATAGCCATTCTTCTTCTTAAACTTGTAGTTCCAACAACAGCACCTTTTGGTAACTCTTCAATTGTTTTGTATTTGTTACTTAAAAGTGCATCTTGTGGATTAAATCTCTTTGAAACAGCAGCAAGAACTAAACCATCTTCAAACTGTGTTGGTACATCTTTTAGTGAGTGAACAGCTAAATGAGCACTTCCTTCAAGCATTGCAACTTCAAGCTCTTTTGTAAAAAGCCCTTTTCCACCAATTTTTGCCAAAGGAACATCTAAAATCTTATCCCCTTTTGTAGTAAACTCTTGAAGCTCTACTTCCATATTTGGATAGTGTTTTAAAAGTTCAGCTTTTATATACTCACTTTGCCAAAGTGCTAATTGGCTTCTTCTTGTTGCAATAACTAATTTTTGCATTATTTAACTCCTTTTAACTTTTTATACTCTTCTTTTGTATTATCTTTTTTACCATTTACATAAATAGTTGGCGTTCCATTAATCAATAGTTTTTCAGCCATTAAAACCTCATCTTCTAAAGCTTTTTGATATTTTTCATCTTCAAGATCTTTTAATGATATATTAGTTTTTAAAGCCTTATTAAAACTATTTAAGATAAGTTTTCTATCTTCACTATTTGCATCAAAATATTTTTCCCATCTTATCTCATAAGCTTTTTTTATAATATTTTTATCATCTTGTTTAGCTATTTCTATTAGTTTTGATAGATCATTTGATGCTTTATGAATTCTTGTAAGTGGAAAAGCATAGTAGTATAAAGCAATACTCTCTTCATTTTTATTTACAAAATCTATAAGCTGTGGAATATAGTGTTGGCAAAATGAGCATAATGGATCTGAAAAAACAACTAATTTGTTTTTTGCGTTACTTTTTCCAGCAATTAATCTTGAATTATCATAATAACTCTCATTTATATCAGGTGCAATATTAGAACCAAAAGAGGTACCACTTTTTAAATCAAAAAGTTCAGTGGTAACCACTTCATTATTTGAAAACAAAATATCTTTTACTCTCATATTTCCATCTTGTGTATCTAAATCTAAATTTAGTACATATGCACTCCAATCACCTTTTATATCAAGTTTTTTCTTATAAAAAACCTCTACACTATTTAAAACAATATTTGGATTTTGACTCAATCTTTTTTTCTCAAACTCAATTACTAAGTTATCATTTGCAAAAACTACATTAAAAAAAATAGCAAAAAAAAGTGCCAATTTAAATATATTTTTCATAATCTCTCCTATTAAATTTTTGGTTTTACTACAATTCTTTTAATATCAAAAAGCTCTTTTGCTTGATTTATCATCTTTGTATCTAAAAGATCTTTTACCTCAAGCTCTTTTTGATTTAAGCTTTCAACACTACTATCCAAACTACTTGCAACACAACCTGAACTTGTAGCAAAACTCTCCTCTTCTTTAGGATTTAAAACTTCATTTAGCTCTTTTATTGGCTTTGATGTTTGGTTTATGGTGGCATCATCCTTTTTAAAATCTATTTTAGTATTTACTCCAAAAATATCACAAGTAAATGTTTTGATTAGATTAAAATGTTTATATAAAAAGTTTCTATCCTCATCTTTTGCATAAGATACAATATTTAAAGTCTCATTTTCAAAACCATTGTAAATAAAGTTTCTCTCAAAACACTCTCCAAGTTCACTACTTCTATCGTAAAGCTTCTCAATTAAGATTTGATACTTATCCATAAAAATATCACTCTCTTCTTCAATAGCCTCATAAACAACTTCATCAACATCAGTTGTAACAACTTGTGCTTCTAAACTTTTTTGAACTACTTGAGGATTTGTTTTTGTTTCTATTTTTAATTCTTGTTTTGATTCAATTATTTGCTCAATTTTTTTATCAGGAATTGGTTTTATAGATTCAACTTGATTTAAAATCTCATCAATACTTTTTAAATTTGTAGCCTCTATAAGTTTCATAAAAGTTAAAATAAGAACAAAACTATCATCACTATTAAGTGATAAAAGGTGTTTTGAATCACCAATTATTCTAAAAAATCTCTCATAAAAAAATGTATTAAATCTGCTATCTTTTTCAAGCATTGCAGTTTTTAAATAGTTTGTCATCTCATTTAAAATCTGATTTGCTTCATAATTTTGAAGCTCCTCTAAAAGTGGATTAAAATCATCTTTATTTAAAACTGTTTTAAATATTTTATCCATCATTTGTGGATCAATAAGTCCTAACATATCAACAACACTTGCAACATCTATATTTGCTTTTGAAAAAATTATAGCCTGATCAAGAAGTGTTAATGTATCTCTTAAGCTTCCTTGTCCACTTTTTGCAATAATCTCAAGTGCTTGTTTTTCAAAAGATATCTGCTCTTTATTTAAAATTGATGAAATATGATTTACAACATCACTTTGAGAAATTTTATTAAATCTAAAGTGCTGTGTTCTACTTAAAATTGTAGCTGGTAATTTTAGTGCATCTGTAGTTGCAAGTATAAATTTTACAAATCCTGGAGGCTCTTCAAGAGTTTTTAAAAGTGCATTAAATGCTTGAGGTGTAAGCATATGAACCTCATCGATTATAAAAACTTTAAATCTAGCACTACTTGGTTTATACTTTGTATGCTCTATTAAATCTTTTATATCATCAATTCCTCTATTACTAGCAGCATCCATCTCTATAATATCAAGATGTCTTCCACTATTTGCACTAAGGCAGTGTTCACAAACTTCACAAGGTTTGCTAGTAGGTCCCTTTTCACATAAAAATGATTTTGCCATTATTCTTGCTGTACTTGTTTTTCCACTTCCTCTTAATCCTGAAAACAAATAAGCATGAGATAATCTATTTGAATCTAAAGCCAAAGATAGTGTTTGAGAAATTGTAGTTTGTCCTACTAAATCTTCAAATCTTCTTGGTCTATATTTTAGAGCTAAAACTCTATTTTCTACTATATTTTCACTCATATTTTACACTCGCTTAGCTCATATTTACTATCTTTTAAAATAAATTTTACCTTATCGAAATTTATCTTACTACTATATAAAATAGTGATATTTGAGCTATGTCTTCCATAATCTTTTAATAAACTTAGTTCAAATAATCTTTTTGCAACTGCATTTGCTGAATCAAAAAGTGTTATATTGTTATTAAAAAATGAGCTTATTTCATCTTTAATTATTGGATAGTGTGTGCAACCTAAAACTAAACTATCAATATTTTTATCTTTTAAAGGTTCTAAATATAGTTTTAGCATCTCTTTTGTTCTAGGATTATTTACCTCTCCATCTTCTATCTCTTTTGCTAAACCAGAACAAGGAATATGGTACAAATTTAACTTTTTATCTTTTGTCAAATTTGCAACTAACTCTTTATATTTTTCACCATTTATTGTAGATGGTGTTCCCATAATAGCAATATTTGAATTTTTTGAAAAATTTATAGCAGGCTTGAGTGCTGGTTCAACTCCAATAATTGGTAAATCTTTAAACTTCTCTCTTAAATGTTTTATTGCAACAGATGTTGCAGTATTACAAGCAATAACTAAAATATCAATTTTATAATTATCTAATAAGTAGTTTGTAATATCATCACATCTTTTTAAAATAATTGATTTTTCTTTCTCTCCATAAGGAGTATATAATGTATCTGCAACATAAAAAAACTCTGTGTGATTTACCATTTTTACGATAGAATTTAGTATTGTTAATCCGCCAATACCTGAGTCAAAAAGTCCTACTCTCAAACTATTCCTTATTTAATTTTTTCGCAAAATTATAGCTAAAAAACGATAAGAAACAGTCAAGTTTTAAGCAAAAAGAAGGGTTTCCTTAAGCTATATTTTTATCAAACAACACCTTGTTCAATCATAGCATCAGCTACTCTTCTAAATCCAGCTATGTTTGCACCTAAAACAAAGTTTGTAGGTTGTCCAAACTCTTCAGCAGTTTTACTAACTCTTTGGAAAATTCCTAACATAATTTGCTCTAGTTTTGAATCAACTTCTTCAAATGTCCAGTTAATCATAGCTGCATTTTGTGCCATCTCTAATTGACTTGTAGCAACACCACCAGCATTTGCTGCTTTTCCAGGTCCATAAGCTATTTTTTTCTCAACAAAATAATCAACAGCTTCATTTGTAGATGGCATATTAGCACCTTCACTTATACAAAAACATCCATTTTTAATAAGCTCTTTTGCATCTTCTAAATTTAACTCATTTTGAGTAGCACTTGGGAATGCTGCAAAACAAGGAACAGACCAAACTGCATTTCTTCCAGCTGGATAATCTTCAATAGGAGTATATTTTGCATTTTTTCTATATTTCACATACTCTGTAAGTCTTGCTCTTTGATTCTCTTTTAACTCTTTAAGTAAATCTAAATCGATTCCCTCTTCATCTAAAATCATACCTTTTGAATCACTACAAGTAATAGGTAGTGCACCTAAATGATACAGTTTTTCAATTGTGTAAATTGCAACATTTCCAGAACCTGATACTACACATCTTTTTCCTTTAAGAGTCTCTCCTCTAGCATCAAGCATATTTTTTGCAAAATATACACAACCATAACCAGTTGCTTCAGTTCTAGCTAGCGAACCTCCCCATTTTAAAGATTTACCTGTAAAAGTTCCATCATATCTGTTTGCTAATTTTTTATACATACCAAACATATATCCGATTTCTCTTCCACCAACTCCAATATCTCCTGCTGGAACATCCGTAGTTGCACCGATATGTCTATAAAGTTCTGTTACAAAGGCTTGGCAAAATCTCATGATTTCATTTTCACTTTTCCCTTTAGGATCAAAGTCACTTCCACCTTTTCCACCACCAATTTGTAAACCAGTTAAAGCATTTTTGAATATTTGCTCAAATCCTAAGAATTTAATAATTCCAGTATTTACACTAGGATGGAATCTTAATCCACCTTTATATGGTCCTAATGTTGAGCTAAACTGTACTCTATAACCTTTGTTGATTTGGATTTCACCTTTATCATCAATCCATGTTACTCTAAACATTACTTGTCTTTCAGGTTCTAACAACCTTTCTAACACTTTTTGGTCTTTGTATTTTGGATATTTATCGAATAGTGGTTCAAGTGAGTGTACTACTTCTTCAACGGCCTGATGAAACTCATTTTGTGCTGGGCTAGTTCTTTTTAGATACTCTAAAATCTCTTTTAAGTTTGCCATTGTCCTTCCTTTAGTTCAAATTTCGGGAGACAATCTTACCAGAGGTTTTATTTGATTTTGCTGAAAAAGATGTAAAATATCTACAAATTTGTAAATATTTTACATTTATATACATTTTTAAGAAGATTTTAAGTAACTATTACTCATTCATTGAGGCAAAAAACTCATCATTATTTTTTGTTTTTTGCATTTTTGGATATAAAAATTTAAGAACATCAACTTCATCCATCTCTGCCATTGCATTTCTTAATATCCATGTTTTTTGTAAAATATCAGGGCTTAAAAGAAGTTCCTCTTTTCTAGTTCCTGATTTAACAATATCAATAGCTGGATAAACTCTTTTATTAGCTGCATTTCTACTTAATACAACCTCAGAGTTTCCTGTTCCTTTGAACTCCTCAAAAATAACTTCATCCATTTTTGAACCAGTATCAATAAGTGCAGTTGATATAATTGTAAGGCTTCCGCCCTCCTCTATATTTCTTGCAGCTCCAAAAAATCTTTTTGGTTTGTGTAGAGCATTTGCATCAACTCCACCTGAAAGAACTTTTCCAGATGATGGTGTTACAGTATTATAAGCTCTTGCTAATCTTGTAATAGAGTCAAGTAAAATTACAACATCTTTTTTCATCTCTACAACTCTTTTTGCTTTTTCAATAACAATTTCAGCAACTCTAACATGATTGTGTGCTGGTAAGTCAAATGTTGAACTATATACTTCACCTTTTACACTTCTTTGCATATCAGTAACCTCTTCAGG
Organism: Aliarcobacter sp.; assembly: GCF_041672065.1. Lineage (NCBI taxonomy): Bacteria > Pseudomonadati > Campylobacterota > Epsilonproteobacteria > Campylobacterales > Arcobacteraceae > Aliarcobacter > Aliarcobacter sp. The sequence goes on from NZ_JBAZAH010000001.1 coordinate 53,855, forward strand.
TCTTTCATCAATTAATAGAACCATTAAAGTAACTTCTGGATGATTTTTTGATATTGCGTGTGCTAACTCTTTTAGAAGTTCTGTTTTACCAGTTTTTGGAGGTGCCACTATTAAACTTCTTTGTCCTTTCCCCATTGGAGCAAAAAGATCCAAAACTCTCCCTGTTAATTTTTGTGAATCAAATTCAAACTTAAATTTTGTAGTAGAGTATAAAGGAGTTAAATTATCAAATAGAGGTCTATTTTTAGAATCTTTTACTGGTAGATAATTTATTGCTTCAATTTTAAGTAGTGCATTATATTTCTCACTATCTTTGTTTGGTGGTCTAACTTGCCCTGTAACAATATCACCTGTTCTTAATGCAAATTTTCTAATTTGTGTAGCACTCACATAAGAGTCATTTGATGTATCAGAAAAATTTCCATCAATTGCTCTTAAAAAACCAAATCCACCCTCTTTTATCTCTAAAATACCAGTAAATAATATAAAGCCACCTGCATCAATTTGAGAAGCAAGTATCATAAACATTAAATCTTGTCTTTTTAACTCTTGAGGATTTTCAACTTCAAGTTCATTTGCAATATCAATTAGAGTCTCAAGAGGAAGTTCTCTTAATTGTTCTATCCTATAACCTTCAACAGGTACATGGGTTCTTGTTTTTTTTGTAGTTTTCGTTTTTTGTTCTTCTTTAGATTCTTCCATAAAAGTTGTTACCTTTGATTTTAGATAGAAATATATCTATTTTTTGTAGTTTTTTGTAGCTTTGTAATAAAGTAAAGTGAAATTTTAATTAATATTTTATAATTTGTCAAGAAAAAAGAAAAAGAGGCAGTTACTGCCTCTTTTGTAAAGATAAATTAAATATTATAATTTTTCTGAATTTTTTCCTAAGTATTCAGCAACACCATCTTTGTCTGCTTTCATACCTTCGTCACCTTTTTGCCATCCAGCTGGACAAACTTCTCCATGCTCGTTAGTAAATAACATTGCATCTACCATTCTAATCATCTCATCAACATTTCTTCCAAGTGGTAAGTCGTTGATTACTGCATGTCTAATTGTTCCATCTTTGTCAATTAAGAAAGATCCTCTTAATGCAACTGATTCACCAAATAATACATCATAATCTTTTGCAATTTGTTTTGTAATATCAGCAACCATTGGGAATTTTACTCTTCCAATACCACCATTTGCAACTGGTGTTTCTCTCCATGCAAAGTGTGAGAATTGAGAGTCAATTGAACAACCAATTACTTGAATTCCTCTATCTTCAAACTCTTTAATTCTGTTTGAGAATGCAATAATTTCTGATGGACAAACGAAAGTAAAGTCTAAAGGCCAGAAAAATAGTACCGCACCTTTTTCTCCAATATTTTTGTATAGATTGAAATCTTCTACTATCATTCCATCTGCTAAAACAGCTGTAGCTGTAAAATCAGGAGCTTTTTTTGTAACTAACATTTTTAATCCTTTTGTAATAAATTTTAAATTGATGGTGGAATTTTAACAAAAAAAATTTAGAAATAGCTTAAATATAAAAAAGTTTTTTAAAAGATAAAAATTATCTTTAATAATATTTTTATTTTTACTTAGCTAAAGTTTCTAAAAAAATTATGGAGATATTAATATGGCAGTTTTAATTACTGATATTTGTATAAGCTGTGATGCTTGTTTAGATGAGTGTCCAGTTGGAGCAATTGTTGATAATGATGATAACCCAACAGGTGAAGATATTTATTATGTATATAAAGATAAATGTGTAGAGTGCGTTGGACACAATGATGCACCTGCATGTGCTGATGCTTGTCCTACAGAGGGTTGTATAGTTTGGGATGAAGCAGGTTCTAGTAAAATTGAGAAAGATGATAGAGGAGCTGCTGGAGAACCAGTAGTTGAATAATTATTAAAAAACTTGCTTTTTTATAAGATTTCAGATATAATCCGCGACTTAAAAAAATAAAGAGGAATTAAAGATGGAAAGAACACTATCAATTATTAAACCAGATGCAGTAGCAAAAAATGTTGTAGGAAAAATCTTAGACAGATTTGAAAGTGCTGGTTTAAAAATTGCAGCTACTAAAAAAATGCAATTAAGCAAAGCTGATGCTGAAGCTTTTTATGCAGTTCATGCAAGTAGACCTTTTTTCAAAGATTTAGTTGAATTTATGATCTCTGGACCAGTTGTAGTTTCAGTTTTAGAAGGTGAAAATGCAATGGCAAAAAATAGAGAGTTAATGGGTGCAACAAATCCAAAAGAAGCAGCAGCTGGAACAATTAGAGCTGATTTTGCTGAATCAATTGATGCAAATGCAGTTCACGGAAGTGACTCATTAGAAAATGCTGCAATCGAAATTGCATTTTTCTTCTCACAAAGAGAGATTTGTTAATAAACTATGAAAATAGAGTTTAAAAAAGTACCACAAGATAAAAAAGATTTAAAAGTATCTTTTGATTCAGTAAATATTGAAGGTACTTTTTGTAGAATTTCACCTAGTTTAGTAAAAATAGAAGCAAAACTTACAGGTGAAGTTTTAGTTGATTGTTCTAGATGTCCTAAAGATATAGAGTTAAAGTTAAATGAAGATTTAAATCTTCTTATATCAAATGGTATTTTTAAAGGCATAGAGGATGATTTTTTAGTAATTGAAGTTGATGAAATTATTGATTTTGATGAAATTATTAAAAGTGAAATAAATAGTATAAAAAGTGATTACTATTTATGTAGTGATTGCAAAAATGACAACACTAATTTTGAAAAAGAATTTTAAAAGGAGAATAATATGGCAGTACCAAAAAGAAGAGTTTCACACTCAAGAGCGGCTAAAAGAAGAACACATTATAAAATTACACTTAAAAAACCTGTAAAAGATAGTGATGGTTCTTGGAAAATGCCTCATATGGTTAATCCAAACACTGGTGAATATAAAAACTAATGATAAGAATAGCAATAGATGCAATGGGCGGGGACTTCGGTCCTGAGCCAATTATAGAAGGGCTTATATTAGCCATTAGAAACAACAATAACTTTACAGCACTTGCTGTTGGTGATAAAGATATTTTATCAAAACTAATCCCTACTACCTTTTTAAATAGAATTGAAATTATTGATACTAAAGATGTAATTAGTATGAATGATCATGCAACTGATGCATTAAAAAGAAAAGAGTCAACAATTTATAAAGCAATTGAATTAGTTCGTGAAGGAAAAGCTGATGCTGTTGTATCTGCTGGACATTCAGGAGCTACTATGTCTTTGGCTACTTTAAGAATTGGAAGAATCAAAGGTGTAAGTAGACCTGCAATTGCTACACTAATGCCTACAAGTGAAAATCAAAATACTTTAGTACTTGATGTTGGAGCAAATGTAGATAGTGATGCTAAAAATTTATTTGAATTTGCAGTTATGGGTCAAGCTTATGCTCAAACTGTATTAAGATTAGATGAACCAATAGTGGGACTTTTAAGTAATGGTGAAGAGGAGAGCAAGGGTAACGAAGTTACGAAAGAAGCTTATAAACTAATCTCTAAAATTCCAAACTTTGCTGGTAATGTTGAAGGTAATGATATTTTCAAAGGAACTGTTGATGTTGTTGTTTGTGATGGTTTTGTAGGAAATATTCTATTAAAAACAGCAGAAGGTGTTGCTGATACAATTAGTAAAATTATGAAAAAAGATTTAAAGCGTTCTTTAATTGCAATTACTGGTGCAGTTTTAATGAGAAAAGTATTTAAAAATCTAAAGGTAAAGGTTGATTATGCTGAATATGGTGGAGCACCATTACTTGGAGTTAAAGCACCTGTTATTATATCTCATGGAAAATCAAATCCAAAAGCTATAAAAAATGCAATATTTCAATCACTTTTATCTGCTAGTTCAAATCTTGAAGAGATTATTGAGAAGAGATTAGCAAAATATTCTGCTAAAGAAGAGAGTAATTGCGAAACAACTGCAACTACTTTATAATGAAGGATTAATTTATGATATATGCAGCTTTTAGATCTATTGGTGCTTACATTCCACCAAAGATTAGGACAAATGCAGACTTTGAAAAAATTATTGATACTACTGATGAGTGGATTACAAGAAGAACAGGTATAAAAGAGAGAAGAATAGCTGAAGATAATGAAGCTTCTTCTGATTTAGGAGCAAGAGCTGCTGAACTTGCTATACAAAGAGCAAATATATCAAAAGATGAGATTGATTTGATTATTTGTGCAACTGTTACTCCTGATTACTTATGTATGCCTTCAACTGCTTGTTTGATTGCATCTAAAATTGGTATTACAAATGTTATGGCATTTGATGTTAGTGCTGCTTGTACAGGATTTGTATATATTTTAAATATTGCAAAAGCATTTATTGAGTCAGGTTTGAAGAAAAATGTTTTGATTATTGGTGCTGAGAAATATAGTTCAATTTTAAACTATGAAGATAGAACGACTTGTTTTATATTTGGAGATGGCGCTGGAGCTGCAATTATTAGTGCAACGAATGATAAAAGCGAAGCTATTATTGATGTTAGTTGCTCTAGTGATGGAACTTATGAAGATTTAATAAAAACAGCTGGTGGAGGGAGTAAACATCCTTGTTCTCAAGAGGTTTTAGATGCAAAAATGGCATGTATCTCTATGAAAGGAAATGAGACTTTTAAACTAGCTGTTAAAACTTTAACTTCAGATGTACAAGAGATGATGAAAAGACATAATTTATCAAATGAAGATATAAATCATTTTATTCCTCACCAAGCGAACTATAGAATTATAAAAGCAGTTGGAGAAGCTTTGAATTTAACAGATGAACAAACTGTTGTAACTGTTGATAAATATGCAAATACTTCAGCCGCATCAATTCCTATGGCTATGAATTATGCTTTTGAGCAAGGTAGAATTAAAGCTGGTGATACAGTCTTATTTGATGCCTTTGGTGGTGGTCTTACATGGGGATCAGCTCTATTTAAATTCTCACCTAAAAAATAGTTTTAAAACTATTTTTTAGTTAAACTTTTTATTATTTGGATTATTTTTAAAAACATCAAAAGAGTTCTTCTTTGGTTCTTTACTCTCTTTTTCTATAGTTGCACATAAATTTAAAACTAATATATTTTCATCCACAATAACTTGAAATATCGATTCAAATGGAACTTTTAGCACACTCCCAAAATTATCTTGCCCAAATCCAGCTTCAAAAAATAAATCATTTTCATTTGTATGTGCTGATTCAAAAGTATAACCAGCTAGTGAAAATAGTGAGTATTCATTTAAATTTTTAGATATATCTTCTGGTAATTTTGGATTAAAACTAATATTTTTAATATTTGCAACTATTCCAAAATGTATCTGTTCTTCAAGTAAAAACTCTATAGACTCTTTTACATTTTTTGAAGATATATCTATATATTTTTGATTTCTTAATATATTTTTTAACATTTAAATCTCACTTTTTATCTTTTCTAAATCTTTAATTTTTTCTAAATATTGATTCTTTCTATTTTTTACAAACTCTATTCTATCTTGATTTATCTCTAAATATTGCTCTTTAGAGTATTTTATAATTTTAAATAGGTAATTTCTTTTTGATGTCAAAAAATCCTCAATTTTTTCAAATGCAAAGTTTGCTTTTAATTTTGCAACTATCTCATCTTCTCTTGGATGAGAGATTGAAAATCTAGTTGGCTCTTTTTTATATAACTCTTCACTTTCAATAATTTGTTGCTCAAAGTGTGCAATAGTTGCTTGTGTTGTTTGAATATATGAATAAGATAAAGCTCCATTAAAATATGCAAATTTCTTTCTTAAAGCTGAAATATTCTCTAATATTGCTTTATGGTACTCTCTTAAAACATTTTCATAAACTTTTGCTGCAAAATGTCTTGTATTTGAAAACTCAGCATCAGATGCAATCTCTCTATTCTTTCTTATAAGTTCATAAGGTTCTTGCCAATTTACAACATCATTTCTAATCATTCTATAAACATCTCTAAATGCCTCATCGCTATCTAGTTCAACATTTTTAAGGAGTTTAATTGAACGCTTAAACATCTTATCTATTGTTTGATCATCATAAAAAAGAGCTTTATAAACTGCATCTGAATCAATCCAGTAAGTTTCATATTCAACTTTTTCTATCTTTTCACCAAAGAAATTTTTAGACTCATCAAATCTAAAAGCTTTCTTTGTTTTGATATTTTTAAATGTTTCATGAGCTATTTTTTCCATAACTGAAATTAGTGAGTTATATATTGTAAATAGATCTTTTGAATATTTTGATAATATCTCATCGAAAGCTTTTAAAACTTTCTCTTCTGTGTTAGTTAAAACTTCAACTAAAGCATCATATACTTTTAAAATTGTCTCATACTCTTTTATTAAAATATCACAAAAACTTCTTAAATCTTTTTTAATTGCAAACTCTTTTGCCTCTTGAGCTTGTGGTCTTATTGAATTATTAATAAAATCTAAAACCTCTTGAATATTTGACTCTTCAAGAAGTTTTGTATTATCACTTGTATCACTATTTTTTATATTTTTAATGCTATTTTTATATTCACTTAATAAAGAGTCAATTTTGCTCTCATTTGAGTCTTTAAGCTCATTTTTTAAACAATTTATAAAATCTCTATTTTGATCTTCAATTAATATATCTTTATGACTAGCTCTTCCTTCTAAAGCTTTAATAGCAGATATTGGAACAACTTTTGCAAAATATTTACTAAATTTCTCTTTTACATAGTTTGTTGTTGTCTCAACTTGCTGTGGAGTTAATTTGTCTTTTTGGTTTAAAACACACAAAGATTTATTTTTAAAATGTTGCATATACTCTTCTAAAACTTGAGCCTCAGATAGCTTTCCAGCGTTATCAATAAGTGTAAGCCATATAATTCCACCAACATCTTTTAAAACTCTTCTTGTAACATCTGTATCACTTTGAGATTGTGAGTTAAGTCCTGGAGTATCAACAAATGAGATATCTTTTAAAATTGGCATTGGAGCATAAAGTGTTAAGTATTTGATATTTTTCATATCATCTTGTCTTTGATCTGTAAAATCAGCAATACTCTCAATTGGTGCATACTCTGTTGCTCCTGAGTAGTAAGTTATTTTTAATTTAAACTCATCTCCATAATTTATAAAATTTACTTTTGAAGTAACAGGTGTAATACCAGTTGGTAAAATATTTCTAGATAAAAGTGCATTTAAAAAAGTCGATTTCCCTGCACTAAATTGTCCAGTAATTGCAACTTCCATAGGATATCTAGCACGACGAATCTGTTTATTTAAAATTGTTTTTAATTCACTTGATGGTAAAAACTTCTCATCTAAAAGTTTATCTATCGTTTTTTTAATCTCTCCAACTAATCCATCTTCATAAACAATCTCTTTATCACTTAGATTTTGATTATACTCTTCAATAAAATTTTTTAAGATATTTAAATTTGCACTCATTAATTTAATCCTTTAATATCTATTAATATTGACTCTAGTTTTTTAATATTTTGATGTATTAAAACTGAATTTTTAGCCCTATTTTCATCATTTTCTTTGAAGTTTTGTAGCTCTTTTTCCAAAGTTTCTTCATCATTTTTTATTTTTTGTTCATAAGCAATAACTGGAGTATTTAAAGTTTTAAAGAAGTTATCAATTAAAATTTGGCTTAAAGATTTTGCTTTACTTTGAATATCTTTTACAATTGGTTCAAACTCTGATTTTATAATATCTTGTAAAGCTCTTTCTAGTTCATTTAATTTTGACTCTTTTGAGTTATTTGTCTCTTTTACAATTAAATTTACCAATACTTCATTACTTGAAGTTAGAAAACCACTTTTAAAATCATCTTGGAAAAATCCTCTAGCATCAAAATTATCATTTTTGTGTCCTAAAGTAAATCCTAAATCATGATATTTTTGTTCACACTGCTCACCAATGGTTTGAGATTTTTTTATAAATTTGTATCTATAATCTCTAATAATATCAATTATTCCATCTTTAATTGCTGTTTGAACTATTATTTTAACTCTTTGTTCATCAGCTCTTTTTTTATCTTTTTGGAAACTATATCTAACATCATTTATAACTCTTTGTTTTACAACATTTTGAAGCTCAATTAACTCACTTTGTAAAAATGTATCAAGTGATTCTATGTAGTTTTTTGCATCGCTTTTATAAAAGTTTATATCCTCTTTTATACTAAATAAAACTCTTTGTTTTTTCTCTTTATTTTTTTTAAGCTCAGATAGTTCTGCTTCTAATTCATCTTTTGATTTTCCAAGAAGTTTTAACTCATAATTAAAAAAGCTTATTTGTTTCTCTAGCAATCTTATAAGTTGAGTTTTTGTTGATTGAATTACCAAATCACCTTTTTGTGAATTTGTACCAAAAAGTGACTCATATAAATACTCTTCAATCTCTAAAATTCCAGTATCTTCGATTTTAAATCCAGCTTTTAAAGCCTCATCTTCTCTTCCTGTTCTATGAAGAAGTGCCATGTATCCAGAAATTGGAATAAATTTTATACTTTTTAAAATATGGTCAAGTTGTGAATCTTTATTTTGTGCTTTTAGTTGTCTTTGAATTGAAGTTTTTGTATAGTTTATAACCTCTTCCAAACTCTTTTTAGAAACAGTATCTGCTCGTGTAATTACAACTAATAGTTTAGAGATATTTTGATATAAAACAGCATCAATTATAAACTCAACATCTTTTAATGTTGCACTTTGCGACACATTCATAAGATGCAACATCATATCGCACTTACTTATATACTCTTTTGTAATCTCCTCTCTTTGAATTACAGGGTCATCAAGTCCAGGTGTATCAACTATTTCAATACCATCACTTAAAAACTTTAAATCAGCACCTAACTCTACATATTTTACAAGATTACATTTTTTTCCACTATGATCTGCTGATGTGTAAGATTTTAAATCGTTTATATCAACTTCATCAAATCTTGAACTATCTTTTATATAATTTTTTAAATCATCTTTAAATACTCTTTTTGTCTCTTCAACAAACTCTCTCATGCTCTCTAAATTTTTTGCACTATTTTCAATCTTTTCCCACTCTTTTTTATCCCAATAAAAAACTTTTGCATTTGGTGTAGGATTATGTTTTACTATAGTTAAATTTGCTGTTTCAGGAACAACCGCACTTCCTAAAATCTCTTTTCCCATTAAAGCATTTAACATAGTTGATTTTCCAGCATTCATAACACCTGTTATTCCAATAGAAAATTTTTGATTATTTAAATACTCATTTATAGTTGCAAGCTCATTTTTTAATTCACTATTTTTTATATACTCTTGTAAATCTCTTATTAAATTCTCAAAATTGGCTTTTAAATCTTTATATGAAATTTTTTCAATCTCTTCTTTCGTATCAATCTTTTCAATATTTAAATTTAACTCTTTATAATCAAATAGTGAAGTAAGTTTTGTATAACTCTCTTGGTTTATTATATGTTGATCTTTTAAGTATGAAAGTGAGTTATGAATAGTATCTAAGCTATTTTTTGTACTATTTTTTGCAATATTATCAACAATTTCATATTGAATATGATTTAACTCACTTAAACTTGTTGGAGGTTTTATATCTAGCTGTCTACATAAATCTTTAAATGATTCTAAGTTTATAAACTTATTGTAGTTTTTTCGATTTGCACAAATTATAAGTGCAAAAATTGTTAAATGATTATCATCTAAATTATCTCTTAAAGGCTCTAAATCTAAACTCTTTTCAAATATTAATCCATGATAAAGTAAAAAATAGTCACTTGCTAAACTCATCTTCTCTCCTAAAATAAAAAAAGTTAAATACCATTTAAATATGATATTTAACTTTTTCTATTATTTAGATTTATGAGAGTAAAACTCTCATAAATTTTTATCTTAGTGCTACTAATTTTCTTCTTAAGTAAGCAATTTTATTTTGTAGTGGTAAATGTTTTGGACAGTGGTCTTCACAAGCCATTAATGACATACAACCAAATACTCCATCATCATCTCCTACTAACTCATAGAAATCTTCCGCAGTTCTATTATCATGTGGATCTATATCAAATCTTGCAATTCTATTTAATCCAACTGGTCCAACAAAGTTTGGTCTCATTAGCATTGTTCCACAAGAAGCAACACAAATACCACACTCAATACATCTATCAAGTTCAAATGTATCGTTTGCTAGTTTTGGATCAACTCTTTGCTCCATTTTTGAGATATCAACCTCTTCATTTGAGTGAATCCAAGATTCAACTCTTTTGCTCATAGCATCCATCCATTTACCTGTGTTTACTGATAAATCTTTGATTAGTTCAAATGCAGGCATAGGCATTAATTGTAATTTTCCAGTTGGATAGTTTGCAATTAGTGTTCTACAAGCAAGTGCAGGTTTTCCATTTACCATCATTCCACAGCTTCCACAAATTCCAGCTCTACATACGAAGTCAAAAGATAAATCAGCATCATAATTTTCTCTAATTAAGTTTAATGCAATAAAAAGAGTCATACCTGGAGTCTCTTCTAATTTAAACTCTACAAAGTGAGGTTTTGAAACCTTACTTCTAGGATTATATTTAAGAACTGAAATTGTAATTTCTCTACCTTTTTGTGCGCTCATTATTTATCTCCTGCTCTTTCGTTTTTCTCTTTGTAGTTCATTGGTAAATTAAATGGCATTAATGCATCTTGAATCTCATGTCTATCTTTACCTTCATTTTGCATTTTTTCTGTAATCTCATCAACTTGAGCTTGTCTAACTGCTGATTGTTCATGCTCAATAATCATACCCTTCGCACCATAACCTCTAAACGCTGGTGGCATCTCCATTTTCATAATATCAAGTGGTTCATAAGTTATAGTTGGTTCCATATCATTTTTGTTTGGCCAAGATGTTAAAGTTCTATTTAACCAGTTTTTATCATCTCTCATTAAATAATCTTCTCTATAGTGAGCACCTCTTGATTCAGTTCTATCTCTTGCACCTTTAGCAACACAAAGTGCAACTTTTAACATTTTTGGAACTCTATATGCCTCTTCAAGTTCTGGATTTCCAGCTTTTTCTTTTGATTTAACTGTGATTTGTTTAGTTTTAGCTAAAAGTTCTTTTAACTCTTCAACAGCCTCTTTTAGTGGTTCACCACTTCTAAAGATACCAACTTTCTCATCCATTAACTCTTTCATTCTATTTTTAATTTTGAAAATATCTTCATTTCCATTGTAAGATAAAATCTCATCAATATATGCTTCTTGCTCATCAACAAATTTTTGAACAACAGAAGTTGGAATTGTTACATCATTTTCTAAACAGAAATCTGCAAAATAGTTTCCAATAATCATACCAGCAACAACTGTTTCAGAAACTGAGTTTCCTCCAAGTCTGTTAAATCCGTGCATATCCCAACAAGCAGCTTCTCCACAAGCAAATAGACCTTTTAGGTTTTGTGACTCACCAGTTGGTTTTGTTCTAATTCCACCCATTGAGTAGTGTTGCATTGGAAGAACTGGTGCCCAACCTTTTGGACCCTCATCAGCTGGATCAATACCGTTGAAAATTTGACATATCTCTTGAACGTCTCTTAAGTTTTTCTCAATATGCTCTCTTCCAAGAATAGAGATATCTAACCAAACATGATATCCATAAGGAGAAGGAACACCTTTACCATTTCTAATATGTTCAATCATTCTTCTTGAAACAACGTCTCTTGATGCAAGTTCTTTTTTCTCAGGCTCATAATCTGGCATAAATCTGTGACCATCAACATCTCTTAGAATTCCACCATCTCCTCTACAACCTTCTGTTAATAAAATTCCAGATGGAACAATTGGAGTTGGGTGGAATTGTACAGCTTCCATATTTCCTAATGTTGCAATTCCAGTCTCTAAAGCAATAGCAGCACCTGTTCCTTCACAAATTACAGCATTTGTAGTTTGTTTAAATACTCTTCCATATCCACCTGTTGCAATACAAGTTCCTTTTGCAACATAAGCTTCTAATTCACCTGTAATTAAATCTCTAACAACTGCTCCATAACATCTTCCATCTTCATGAATTAAGCTAATTGCTTCTTTTCTATCTCTAATATCAACATTATGTTTTAAAGCTTCATTTGCAACACCAAATAACATTGTATGACCTGTTGCATCAGCTGTGTAACATGTTCTCCATTTTTTAGTACCACCAAAATCTCTTGAAGTGATAAGTCCGTGTCTATCTTCATCTTCAGTAATAGTTGTTTTTTTAGCATTAATAACAGCTTCTCTAGTACCTTTTTCAACTCTTGACCAAGGAACCCCCCAGCTTGCTAACTCTCTAATAGCTTTTGGTGCAGTGTGTACGAACATTCTAGCAACATCTTGATCACATCCCCAGTCACTACCTTTTACAGTATCTGCAAAGTGTAAATCTTCATTATCTCCATCACTCATTTTAGAGTTTCCTAAAGATGCTTGCATACCACCTTGAGCAGCAGCACTATGAGATCTTTTAACTGGAACTAAAGATAATACAATAGTACTTAAACCTTTTTTTTGTGCAGCAACAGCAGCTCTAAGACCTGCAAGTCCTCCACCAATTACTAATGCATCACAGTAATTAATTTTCATTATGCGATTCCTCCAACACTTTTAGTTTTCATTTCATAATTCATAATCTTAGCAGATGGCTGGAATGAATCTCTTGGAGTACCATTTTTAGAGTTTTCATAACCTATTTTCATATAAGCTGCTAAAGAAGCAAATCCTAAAACTAAGAAAAACACTGTTAAAGCCCATTTAACTTTTTTAAGTGCTTTTCTAGTAGCTTTTGGATTTTCACCATCAAACCATCCCCATTTTACACAAAGTCTATATAAACCAATTGTTCCGTGAAATTCAACTGCTAATAGTAAAAGAATATATAGTGGCCACATATACTCATCCCAAACTCTAGCACTACTTTCATATGGTCCAATTTGATCTGGATGAGTCATAATTACATATAAATGCACTGAACCCAAAAAGAACATTGCAAAACCTGTAAATGCTTGTGTAAACCAAAGTTTTGTATCATCATGACCCATACTTTTTGCATGAGCTTTAATTACTTGATACTGTTTAAAATTCCCTGGTAATTTTCTCATACCTAAAGCTGCATGAACTATAAAAATAATAAAAATAATTAAAGCAGCAATAGATACTAAAAGTGGATTTCCACCTTCAAATATAAAGCTACCCTCCAATAATTTAGTAACTTGGTACATAAAATCATCTGACACTAAAATTGATGCAACAAGTAACATATGTGCCCACATAAATAGAGCTAAAAATCCACCTGTAAAACTTTGAATAAAATCAAGTTTTGCAGGAAGTCTGCTCTTTTTACCCTCTGTTGTTTTTCCTAAATAACCCTCTACTAGGTCACTCATATCCTATCCTTTCTTCAAGATTTAATTTTTACATAAAATAATATCCAAATATAGATTTAATATATATCAAGTAAATGTTATTTTATCGGTTTTATCTGTAAGATTGTAGAAAAGTTACATTTAGCCTATTAAAGGCTAAATGTTTATTTAATAAGTGTGTAAAAATTATACTCTATTTTAAAAAAAGAGATTGTACTGCTACTTGTGCAAAATTAATTAATGTATCAATATTTAATACAGGTATAAAGAATACAATAGCAGATCCAATTCCTCCAATCAGCGTTAAAATAGCTACAAAAAGTGTTGCATAAGTTGAAACTCTACTATCATCAAACTCTTCACCTTTGCACTCACTATTTGCAGGATAAAAATACATAACTGCAATTAATCTTAAGTAGTAGTACATAGATATAATTGTTGCAACTATTGCTAAAACAGCAATAGCAATATATCCAGCTTTAATTGTTTCAGTAAATACATAAATTTTTCCTATAAAACCAATAGTTCCTGGAATTCCAGCAAGTGATAAAAGAAATATTGTCATCATTGCTGCTAAAAATGGTCTTTGTTTTGCTAAACCTTTAAAATCATCATAAGTAACTTTTGTATTTGTATCAGAAATTATATGAGATGCTAAACCAAAAGTTCCAAGAGCTGATAATAAATAAGCAATTAGATAAAACATTATTGAATAAGCAGCATCAATATTTATAATTCTATCATCGGCATATGTTAATGCTAAAAATGCTAGTAGTAAATATCCTGTATGAACAATTGATGAAGCTGCTAACATTCTTTTTACTATTTGTTGAGTAATTGCTAACCATGTTCCAAAAACTAAAGTCAATATAATAATTACTTGTAATATTCCATCCCAAAAATCAACTATTGGAGATATATACTCTAACATTATTCTTAAAAAGAATGAGAAAATTGCAATTTTAAATGTTGATGCCATATATGCTGTAATAACTATTGGAGCACCTCTATAGATATCAAGTACCCATGATTGGAATGGAAATGCAGCAATTTTAAATAAAAATGTAAATAAAATTAGTGTTAATCCTATATAAACTAATGGTAAAGTTTGACTATTTGGATTTATAACATAACTGTATATATCAGCTAAATTTGTACTTACAACTGCTCCATAAACTAATACAGTTCCAAGAAGATAGAATGCTCCAATAAAAGCACCTAAAACTAAATATTTAAAAATTGCTTCAACTCTTTTAGAGTCATCTCTATTGTATCCAACCATAATATAAACACTAAATGATGCAATTTCTAATGCAATAAATGCAGTTATTAGTTCATTTGCTTGTGCTAAAACCATCATTCCAAATAGAGCAAATAATAAAATACTAAAAAACTCGCCTTTAAAATATTTTCTATTTTGAATATAGTGTTCACCAATTAAAATTGTAAGAAGTGTTCCTAAAATTAGAAGAATATTAAAGAAGTTTGAAAAAGTATCAAATGTTAATACATTATTCAAAAATCCTTCATATGGTTGAACTGAATATAGTGTATTTACATTAAAAAGTGTAAATACCAAAGCAACAACTAAAAAAAGTGATGATACAAATATATGGCTCTTTATAGTAATGTTATCATACATACTCATAAAAAGTAGTGTAATAGCTCCAAACAATACCAACAAAGTTGGCATTAAATATATAAATTCACTCATCATTTTGTTGCTCCAATTTGTAAAATATCTTGTAAATAGTGAGTAACTGTTGGTTCAAATTTATCAATAAAAATCTCTGGATAAACACCCATTATAAACACTAAAATAACCCATGGAATTAATCCAACAATCTCTTTGATTTTTAAATCTCTCATTTTAAGTTCTGCTGAACCCTCAGGTCTATCTTGCAATATTGCTCTTTGAAACATCCACAACATATATGAAGCTCCAATAATTACAGATAGTGCTGCAACTGCTCCTAAATAAGGATTAAAATTAAATACTCCAAAAATAATTAAAAGTTCAGATACAAATCCATTTGTTCCAGGTAATCCAACATTTGCAAAAAGCATAATTGCAAAAATAAATGTAAATATTGGTGCTTTTTTTGCAATTCCACCTAAATCTTTAATTGTTTTAAATCCAGTTTGCTCTTGCATTAAACCAACAAGTAAAAATAGTGCTCCAGTTGCAATTGCGTGAGCAATTACTAAATATAGTGCTCCATTAATACCATAACTATTTAGTGAAAATATACCAGCAGCAATAAAACTTAAGTGAGAAGCTGAAGAGTATGCAAACATTCTTTTAATATCATCTTGCATAAGAGCTGCAACTCCAAAATATACTAAACCGAATAGACCAAGAATTACAAACCAAGTAGCATATTCAACATAAACATCTGGGAAAATTGGAATTAAGAATCTAACAATTGCATAAACTCCTAGTTTTGCCATTATTGATGATAGTAAAAAAACAGCACCTGTTGGAGCATTTTTATATGTCTCCATAATCCAAGTGTGTAGTGGAAAAAGTGGAACTTTAATAGCAAATGCTGCTAGAAATGCCAAAAATAACCAAACTCTAGTTGATCTATCAAGCTCTGTTACCATCATTAAATTATCATAAGCAAAAGACCAAACTCCAAACTCATTAAAGTAAGCAACTCCAAGATATAAAATACCTACAAGCATTAAAAGTGATCCAGCCATTGTATAAACTGTTACTTTAATTGTTGTAAATACTTTATCTCCAAATCCATATTGACCAATCATTAAAAAGACTGGTAGAAGCATAATTTCCCAGAAGAAATAAAATAGTATTAAATCAAGTGATAATAAAGCTCCTGTAACTCCTGTTTGAACTAAAAGCATATTTATCCAATAACCTTTAGTTTTCCCTTCCCATAAAAGAAGATATGATGTTGGAATTAAAATTGCAATCATCATAAGAATTGTTAAAGAGAAACCATCTAATCCAATATAGTAATTAATACCATAAGTTTCTATCCAAGATACATTTGTAACAAACTGCATACCAGCACTTGGCTCAAACTCTATATAGATTTTTAATACAAGTGCTAAAATAACAGTTGTTGTTAAAAATGCTATATTTCTAATTGTATTTACATCTTTTGTAGTAATCATTAATCCTATTGCTACAACAGCTGGTAAAAATATAATAAATGAAAGAATATCTGCACTCATATTATAACCCTAATGAAATATATAAATAAACAAATATACAAGCCATTCCAATTAGCATAAATGCTGCATAGAATCGTACATTTGCATTTTGAATTAATGCAACTTTTTTACCAATCTCAACAAAGTTTGTTGAAGACTTCATAATAAAGGCATCAATAATCTTATCGTCAACAACTTTATCAATAAATCTTGATAGAGCTTTTGTAGATTTTACAAATAGTAAATCATATAACTCATCAACATAAAGTTTTCTTCCAATAAATCCTGTCTCTAACTCTGGTTTATCTAAATCATAATTTGCATATTTCTTATAAGCAATAAATATACCACTTGCAGCAACTATTACTGAAAGTGCCATTAATATATACTCTGTACTATGAGATAAAGTAATTGCTTTTGAGTTAAGAGAGCTTAACCAAGTATCAACTAAATGATTTCCACCAAACACTGCTGGGAAGTTTAAAAAACCTGCTCCAACTGCTCCAATCGCTAGAATTACCAATGGAAACGTAATTGTTCTACTTGTATATACATAATCTTTATGACCGCTTTTATTTGGTGCAACAAATACAATAAAATAGAGTCTAAACATATAAAATGCTGTTAAAAATGCAGTAAATAGTGCTAAACCATAAATTAGATATTGTCCTTCTTGGAATGCTGCTGCTAGAATTGTATCTTTTGAGAAAAATCCAGAAAATGGAGGAATACCTGATATTGCAATAACACCAATTAAAAATGTTGCAGATATAATTGGTAATTTTGCTCTATGTTTTGCAATATTAAATATATTTTGTTCATGATGAAGTGCAATAATAACTCCTCCAGCTCCCATAAATAACATTGCTTTAAAGAATGCGTGTGTAAATACATGGAAAAGTCCACTTGCATAGAAACCTAAACCAACAGCTATAAACATATAACCTAATTGACTCATTGTTGAGTAAGCAAGTATCTTTTTAATATCTGTTTGTCTTGTTGCAATAATAGCAGCAAGAAGAGCTGAAAATGCTCCAATATATGCAATAAAAATTCCAATCTCTTCAATTCCACTATATAAAAAGTGAAATCTTGCAACCATATAAACCCCAGCTGTAACCATTGTAGCAGCGTGAATTAGTGCTGAAATTGGAGTTGGACCTGCCATGGCATCTGGAAGCCATGTATATAGTGGAATTTGAGCTGATTTACCCATTGCTCCAACAAATAGTAATATACCAATTACTACTAACCAACCGTTTGAAACATTTGTTAAATTTTCTTCAATTGAAGAGAAAGATAAATCAACTTCTCCTAATGCAAAAAATAGTGCTGCAACTCCTAGTAAAAATCCAAAATCACCTACTCTATTAACTATAAATGCTTTATTTGCAGCTTCAACATTCTCTTTACTTCCATAATAGAACTTAATTAAAAGATATGAACAAACTCCAACACCTTCCCAACCAATAAATAAAATAATTGGGTTATCAGCAAGAACTAAAATTAACATAGATGCTAAGAATAGATTAAAGTAAGCAAAGAATTTACCAAACCCTTCATCACCTCTCATATAACCAACTGCGTAAATATGAATTAACCAACCAACAAATGTAACAAACATTGACATAAAAATTGATAGATTATCACCTAAAAGTGCCATGTCAATGTTTAAATAACCAATATTTAACCAAGTAAATAGGTATTGATTATAAACTATATTTTCACTTACCATATTTAAAAATAGGCAAAGTGTAATAATAAATGCTATAAATGGTGTAACTGTTCCTATAGCTGCAAAATAGAGTTCAGAAACTTTTTGTTTTTTAATACTATAAAAGTATAAACCACCATTTAATATTGCACCAATAAGTGGTGCTAAGATTATCCATATTAGTAAATTTGTACTCATCTTTTTTCTCCTTGAGATAAAGATGTAAAGATATCTGTATCAAGTGATCTTTTAGCTCTAAATAAAAGAATAATTACAGATAAGAATATTGCAGCTTCAGCAGCAGCAATTGATATAACCATAATAGTTATAATTTGTGGATCTATATCAAAGTAGTATCTTGCAAAAGTTACTAAAAACAGTGTAATTGCATTTAGCATAAGTTCAATTGACATATAAACAACAAATATATTTCTTCTTGATATTACTCCAATTGCACCAATTGAAAAAAGTATCATTGATATAAATGCGAATGAATTTAGTGTCATCATCTTATTCATCCCCCTTTGAAATTAGTTTTGTATCTCTTTTTTTAGCAAGAACAACAGAACCTACAAGAGCAATTAGTAGAAGAATTGAGATTAATTCAAATGCTATAATCCACTCATTATAAAGTATCATTCCAACAGGTTTTATATCTCCAAAATCACTATTTTCTATTGGATACAAATCCTTTGATGGAAGATTTGAAACAGCTTTTAAAACTAAGATATTTAATGGAATCATTAAAGCTACACCCAAAGCTATTAATTTATATTTTGCTGGTTCTTGTGGAAGATCTTCATCTTTAATATTTAAGAACATCAAAATAAATAATAGTAGTGCCATAATAGCTCCTGCATAAACTATTATTTGAACCATAAAAAGTAGTGTTGCATTTAAAAGTGCGAACATCCCAGCAATACTTAACATTGTAATTAGAAGACCTAATGCACTATACATTGGGCTTTTATATACAAGCATAGCAATTGCACCTGTAATTGCAAAAAATGCTAAAGCAATAAAAATTATATCAGCCATTATTCAAAATCCTTTGATCTCTCATTTTTCATAAGAGCTTTTTTATCTAGTACAAACTCTTCTCTTGTAGAAGCTGTAAATGAAAAAATTCCAGTATCCATTCTAATTGCATCACAAGGACAAGCCTCTACACAATATCCACAGAAAACACACTCTAAAAGGTCAATTTTAAACTCTTTTGGTCTTTTTTCATCAACTCCGTCAAATCTCTCTTCAGCCTCTATAAAAATACACTCAGCTGGACAAGCAGTTGCACACATAAAACAAGCAACACACTTCTCAGTTCCATCATCATGTTTTGTAAGTCTATGAACCCCTCTATATCTTTCAGTAATATCACTTGGCTGAACCTCTGGATACTGTAAAGTATTTAAGTTATCAAGATCTTTTAAATTTTTATAGAAGTGCTTGAAAGTTGTCTTCATTCCTCCAGCAATTGCTGGAAGAAATAACTTATCTTTTAACGATTTTCCATATCTTGGTACTACTTTTACTGCCATATTAATTTCCTATTACCACAACAAATGTTGCTGTTATTACTATATTTAAAAGTGCTAATGGAATTAAAACTTTCCATCCTAACATTTGAAGTTGATCATATCTAACTCTTAATAGTGTCCATCTAACCCAAATATAAACAAATGCCATTAAGAAGAATTTTGTTAAAAATACTCCAACTTGAATAACTGCTGTTGCAATATTTACTCCATTTTCTCCAAGACCTGTTGTTAAAAATGAAACTAAAAGTGCCACAACTCCTAAACATAATGTCCAGAAAACAAAAGTTAAAATTTTTGTCTCTTTTTCTCTACTTCTATCACTTCCTACAGCTTTATTATTTTTCTTCATCCATCTTGTAAATATAAATACTTTAATAGGAAGAAGAATAATTAATGCCATAATTACATAATCAATATTCTCTTTTATAGAAGCTGTATCCATCCAAGGGATTTGATATCCACCAAAAAGTAAAGTTACTATTAGTGCACTTGAAGCACTCATAGCAGCATATTCACCAACTTGAAAAAGTCCAAATTTCATACCACTATACTCAGTATGATATCCAGCAACAATCTCACTTTCACCTTCTGCTAAGTCAAATGGAGCTCTATTTGTTTCAGCGAATGAACAAACTATAAAGATTATTGCAGCAAGTGGTTGAATAAAAATTCCCCACATTGGAATAACTCCAAGATAAGTTCCAGTTTGTGCATTTACCATATCAGTTAGATGAATTGAACCATAAGAGATAATTATAGAGATCAAAGCTAATCCCATTGCAGCTTCATAAGATATAACTTGTGCTGAAGCTCTAATAGAACCTAAAAGTCCATATTTATTTCCAGATGAGTAACCACCAAGAATAATTCCATAAACACTAAGCCCTGCAAATGCTAAAAACCACATAATTCCAAGTTCTGTTGGAATTGCTTGCATTGTATGAGCTTCTCCATCAATTACTAAAACATCAGCATAAGGAATAACCGCAAATGTAAGAAAAGAAGCCATAAAAACAACAACAGGAGCAACTGTAAAAAAGAATTTATGTCTTACATGAGCTGGAGTAAAATCCTCTTTAAAAACAAGCTTTAACATATCTGCTAAAGCTTGAATTAGTCCACCTAATCTCATAGGTCCAATATTACATCTATTTGGACCACTTCTATCTTGTATAAATCCAGCAATTCTTCTCTCCCACCAAACCCAAACAGGAGTAAGTCCAACTGCAAGAACTACGGCTAAGATAATATTTACTAGAATAATAATTGTATTACTCATATAGTTCCCTTCTCAATCATATATTTAATATCTTCTATAATTGTAGTTATAGTTTTCATAGGCTTATTTCTATCTATTTTTGAAACAACTTTTTGTCTAATTCCATCACAATTTATATATGTACCGCTTTTTTCATAAAAAGATGCAACACCTAAAGCTATATTTGATTTTGCTATTGTTAAACAGTTATGAGAGAATAAAGATATTACTTTTTTATCTTTTAATGCTTCTAAATTATTTTCAAAATAACTATTTTCTATAATAAATATAGTTTTTGAACTATTTAAAGCTGATTCAAAATACTCTTTAGTTTCATCTATATTTAACTCTTTAAATGAGGCTCTATTTGCACTTTTATCTGCTTTTCTTAAATAATCATCAGCAAAACTCTCATCATAAGTATTTGGAGAGTAAGCACTTAATTTTATATTCAATTTTTCACACAATTTTTTACAATTTGCCATCTCTTCGTAAGATAGATTTGGACTTAAAAGCATTAAAATATCTTTTGAAGTAGATAACTCTTTGAAGATATTTGCAATAGTATTTGAAATGTTTGATTCACTATTATTTATTAAAGCTGTTTCGAATCTATTATTTGATTCATTATGATAAGACAATCTTCCCTCATCACACATAAACCAACCATTTACTGCCTTATTTACTCTAGGTCTAAATCTATAAATCATATCATCTTTATATTTCTCTTTTCTATGATCTACATTTATATTACACCCTTTCGAACAACCATTACAAATAGCCTCAAAACTTTGTAAAAACCAAACTCTTTGTTTAAATCTAAAATCCTTGCTTGTTAATGCTCCAACTGGACATAAATCAACAACATTCATAGCATAAGGATTATTAAGTGGCTTTCCAGGGAAAGTTCCAATTACAGAGTGATCAGTTCTACTAATTACACCTAACTCACCTGTTTTTGTAATATCTTTACAAAATCTCACACATCTAAGACATAAAACACATCTCTCTTGATCTAGCATTACATTTGAACCCAAATCAACTCTTTTGTCTGCGTTATTTTTATAATCAAGATTTACTCTTGAAGCATAAAATCCAGATTCCATATAGTAATCTTGAAGTTTACACTCTCCTGCTTGGTCACATGTAGGACAGTCAATTGGATGATTTATAAGTTCAAGTTCTAATATATCACGTCTAACTTTTTCAATATTTGAACCCTTTGTTCTTACAACCATTCCATCTTTTATTGGTGTATCACATGCAATTTGAGGTCTTTTTTGACCCTCTATTTCAACCATACACATTCTACAATTTCCATCTTTTCCCAACGCTTGATGATAACAAAAGTGAGGGATATGGATTTTCTCATCCAATAATTTATCAATCAACAAGCTACCTTTAGTAGCTTGAAATTGAACTCCATTAATTGTTATACTAACTTGATCAGCCATAAATTCATATCCCCTTATTATTTATTTACCTGTATATAATTGTCTTG
This sequence comes from Aliarcobacter sp., assembly GCF_041672065.1. NCBI lineage: Bacteria > Pseudomonadati > Campylobacterota > Epsilonproteobacteria > Campylobacterales > Arcobacteraceae > Aliarcobacter > Aliarcobacter sp. The sequence continues at coordinate 76,421 of NZ_JBAZAH010000001.1, forward strand.
GTCTAGCAATTTTATGTTTTGGATCTCTTTTGAACTCTGCCCATTGAGCAATCCATCCTGGAGTTCTTCCTATAACAAATATTGGTGTAAACATCTCTACTGGAATTTTAAGTGCTGTTAATATAACTCCTGAATAGAAATCAATATTTGGATATAGACCTCTTTCTTTAAAGTAATCATCACTTAAAGCTGCTTCTTCAACTGCTGTTGCAATATCAATAAGTTTTGAATCAAGATTTAATTTCTCTCTTAATTTACCTTGTAAATCTCTTAGAGTATCTGCTCTTGGATCTCTGTTTTTATAAACTCTATGTCCAAACCCCATAAGTCTAAATGGATCATTTTTATCTTTTGCTTTAGCTATAAATGAAGGTACATTTTTAATATCACCAATCATTCTTAGTTGATCCATAACCTTTTCATTTGCTCCACCATGAGCCGCTCCCCAAAGTGCTGAAATACCAGAAGCTATTGCAACATATGGATGAGCCTCAGTTGATCCAACATTTCTAACTGTTGTTGTAGAAGCATTTTGTTCATGATCTGCATGAAGTGTTAAAATAGCATCAAGTGCATCAACTTCTATTTGAGTAATCTCTTGATTTTTACCATTTCCTAAATATTTCATTTTCCCACCTGGATATGCTCTTAGCATATATAAGAAGTTTTCTGTGAAATATCTATTTATATCTGGATAAATTAGTGGTGTTCCAATTGAGTTTCTATAAGCCATTGCTGCAATTGTAGGCATTTTTGCCATAATTCTATTTTGCATTGTTCTATACTCATCTTCATCTTCTAAATGTAAATGATCTTTATAAAATGCAGATAGAGCCATTGTTGCAGATGCCATTGTTGCCATTGGGTGTGCTCCATCTGGAAGTGCATCAAATAGTCTAATAATTCCCTCATCAACAAAAGATCTATGTCTTATCTCTAAATCAAGATTTTTCGACTCATCTTTTGTTGGTAATCTTCCATTCATCAGTAGATATGATACATCTAAGAATGAGTGTTTACCAGCTAAATCAGCAATATCAATTCCTCTATATTTTAGCTCAGAGTTTTCACCATCAATAAAAGTAATTTTTGACTCACAAGCCGCTGTTGAAGTATATCCTGGGTCAAATGTAAACATTCCAGAGTCTTTATAAAAAGTAGAAATATCTACAACACTTGGTCCTCTTGTACCATCAATAATATTGTACTCATAAGATTTACCAGTTCTGTTATCTGTAAAAGTCATTGTATTTTTTGCCATTTGTTCTCCTTAGTTTTGATTATTTTTAATATAAGCGTCAAATTCGCTTCTAAACTTTTTAATAATACTTGCAATAATATCTTTAACAGCTGGTGCAAAAACACAAACTGTTTTTCCATTCATTGTTTCACACACATCTAAAATAGTTTGTAGATCATTTGAAGTTCCACAACCTTCTAATATATCTCTTATAATTTTATCAATCCAACCACAACCCTCTCTACAAGGTGTACATTGTCCACAAGATTCGTGATGATAAAACTCAATAATATTTTTAGCAACATCAACCATACATGCACTATCATCAATTACAATCATACCTCCTGTACCTAAAGTTGAACCTATATCCCACATTGATTCATAATCTAATACAGCTTTTTCTACTTCTTCAGCTGTTAGTATTGGACATGATGTTCCACCTGGAATAACTGCTTTTAACTTTTTACCTTCAGGCATCCCACCACCAACTTCATTTAAGAAATCAATCATCTTATTTCCATATTGAAGTTCATAAACACCTGGGTTTTTAACAGGTCCTGATATTGCAAAAAGCATAGTTCCTGGAGATTTTGGTGTACCATATTTTGTATAACCCTCTGCTCCATTTTCAACTATATTTGGTACAGATGATATAGTTTCAACATTATTTACTGTTGCTGGATTATCATAAAACCACTCACACTCTTTTCCGTGAGGTTTAAGTCTTGGATGTCCTCTTTTTCCTTCAAGTGATTCAATAAGTGCAGATTTCTCTCCACAAATATATGCTCCTCCACCTCTATGAACTGTAATATCAACTTTAAAATCATATTTATCCATGATTTTATCACCAATAATTTTTGCTTTATAAGCCTCTTGAATAGCTTCATTTAATCTATCAATAAAAAACTTATACTCACCTCTTATATAAATATAAGCATGATTTGCTTGAATCGCCCAACAAGTACAGATAATTCCTTCTATTAAAAGGTGTGGGTCATATTGGAAAATTTGTCTATCTTTAAAAGTTCCTGGTTCACTCTCATCCCCATTTACTATTAGATATCTTGGTCTTCCATCAACTGGTGGCATAAGTTCCCATTTTGGTCCACAAGCAGCTCCTCCTCCACCTTTTCCTCTAAGCCCCGATTTTGTAACTTCAGCAGTAACTTCTTCTGGTTTCATAGTAAAAAGTTTATCAATAGAAGAGTATCTTCCATTTGCAAGGGCAACTTCAAGTTTGTGTGAATTTGGGATATCAAAATTTTTACTTACTATTTTAGTTATCATTTTTGCACTCCCAAATTATTTTCTCTAACTTCTCTTTTGTTAATTTTCCATGATAAACATTGTTTAATGCAATCATTGGAGCATCTCCACAAGCACCTTGACACTCAACTTCACTAAAAGTAAAAAGTCCATCAGCACTTGTTTGCCCAGGTTCAAGCCCTAAAGTCTCTTTTATATAAGCTTTAAGTTCTCTTGCACCCATAAGCATACAAGATACTGTTTTACACAGTTCAATATGATATTTACCTTTTGGTTTTAAGTTAAACATTGTATAAAAAGTTGCTACTTCATATACTTGCATAGGACTTTTTCCTACTCTTGAAGCTACATAAACCATAGCTTCAGGACTTACCCAACCTTCTTGCTCTTGAACTAACCAAAGTGCTGGTAACATACAAGAGTCAATTTTTGGATATCTTGAAACATACTCTTGAAATTTTTCTTCATTTTGCGGTGTATATTTAAAACTACTCATTATCTATCAAACTCCCCAGCAATAAAATTCAAACTAGCCATTGTAATAACAGCATCTGCAAGCATTGTACCTTCAACAATTTTTGAATAAGCTGCAAGTGAGTAAAAACATGGTGGTCTACATTTTACTTTATAAGGTCTTCCACTTCCATCACTTACAATAAAAAATCCCAACTCACCATTTGTAGCCTCTGTTGAGCTATAGTATTCACCTTTTGGAACCATGATTCCTTCAAATGTAAGCTTAAATTGATTCATTAAACCTTCAATATTTCCATAAACATCTTTTTTAAGTGGTAAAACAGCATTTGGGGCATATACATTTATTGCACCATCTGGAAGATTTTTCATAGCTTGTCTAATAATTTTAATTGATTGAGTAATCTCTTCAAATCTACACATCATTCTGTCATAAACATCTCCATGACTTCCAACAACTACATCAAAATCAAAGTTTTCATATCCATAATATGGCTTATCTTTTCTTAAATCGTGTGCAACACCAGTTGCTCTTAAATTTGGTCCACTAATTCCATTTGCTAAAGCAAAATCAGCTTTAATAACTCCAACATCTTGAGTTCTATCATGATATATTCTATTGTGTGCGATTAGCGACAATACATCATCAACACCACTCTCTGTAGCTTTTAAAACATCTTCTAAATCAGCTGCAAAACCATCATATAGATCAAACTCTAATCCACCAATTCTTGTGTAAGTATTTGTAAGTCTAGCACCTGTAAGTTTTGATAATAGATCATATGCTTTATCTCTTGCTGAGAATAGATACCAAAGGCTTGTTAATCCACCAAGGTCAACCATATTTGCAGCATTACAAACAATATGGTCAATTATTCTACTTAACTCACCAATAATCACTCTAATCATCTTTGCTCTAGGAGTAATCTCAATATCTAACATCTCTTCAACTGCTTTTGCCCAACCAATATTATTTAAAATTGCACTACAGTAGTTTAATCTATCTGTATAAGGTATTACTTGAGAATATGTATGATGCTCACAAGCTTTTTCAAAACCTCTATGTAAATATCCAATCTCAGTAACGCAAGCTGTTATAGTTTCACCTTCCATTGCTAAAAAGTTTCTAATAGTTCCATGGCTTGCTGGGTGTGATGGTCCAACATTTAAAAGCATTAAATCTTCAATCTCTTGATCAGAGTACCCTTTTGATTTTAACAAAGGAGTCATCTCATCCATTAAATCATCAGTCTCTTTGCTTATTTGTCCATCTGTAATTTTGTAATCTTTTCTTAAAGGATGCCCTACAAACTCTTTATGATTTAAAACTCTTTTTAAATTTGGATGATTTAAAAATTTAATACCATATTGATCATAAGCCTCTCTTTCAGCCCAGTTTGCAGAAGAAAATAGATCATGAACAGATTCAACACTCAAAGTATCATCACTTACAAAAGCCTTTACCGTTGTCTCTTTTTTAAAATCACTGCTTCTTAAAACATAAACAACTGCAAATCTAGAAGGTGTAGAGTCAGGAAATTTTAGATAATCAACTACAGTCATATCTAAAAGAATAGTAAAATCTTGATTATTTTTTAAATTTAAAAGAGTAGATCTTAAATCTTTTGAATCAACTAATAAATCACACTTAAGCATCTAAAAATCCTTTATACTCTTTAACTCTATCTTTTAAAACTGATTCGTTTTTAGCTTTCTCTTGAATTCTCATAATTGCATCAAGTACAGCTTCAGGTCTTGGAGGACAACCAGCTATATACTCATCAACAGGAATTATTTGATCAATTCCTTGAACAGTTGCATAGTTATCATAAAAACCACCACTACAAGCACATGCACCCATAGATATAACCCATTTTGGTTCACACATCTGCTCATAAATTTTTTTCAAAATTGGAGCTTGTTTATAAGAGATTGTTCCAGCAACAATAAGTAAATCTGCTTGTCTTGGAGAGAATCTTACAACCTCAGCACCAAATCTTGAAACATCATATCTAGCAGCAGCTACTGCCATAAACTCAATACCACAACAAGCAGTTCCAAATGCCATTGGCCAAAGCGAATAAGATCTTCCCCAATTAACTGCAGCATCTAGTTTTGTTGTAAGTATATTATCACCTAAACTTGACTCAACTCCTAATCCCATGATAAAGCCTTTTTCTTATAAATATAGATTAACCCAATAAATAGTAATCCCATAAAGATGAACATTTTAGCTAATCCCGCATAGCCAAGTTCAACAACATTTACAGCCCAAGGAAACATAAAAATTACTTCAACATCAAACAGTAAAAATGAGATTGCTACAAGATAAAACTTAATAGAAAATCTTACATTTGCTGTTCCTATAGGATTTGTAACACCACTTTCATAAACATTGTTTTTTATAACTGAGTTTTTATTGTTAGGTCCTATGAATTTTGTAAGTACAAAAACACCTGCTAGTATCAAACCTATTACAACAAAAACTACAGAAGATAAGACTATTTCAGCTGACATCTTTTTTCCTAGTTCAAAAATTAAAAATCAAATTTGATTGTACACAAATTTTATGAAGTAAACAAATATTTATTATACTTTTGAACAAAAATTATATTTTAGTGTGTAAAAAAGGCAAAAAAATATGATTTGTTTTAACTTTTTATATTTTATAAAGCCCAATTAATCGGCTTCTAATTTTAATATGTGAAAAAAAGTAATAGCTATTTTAATTGATACAAAATGAAACATAACATTAATTCTCACAAATGAAAGATAGCATTAATAAATATAATGCTAAAGTTAAAACCAAAATAATTTAAGTAGAGGTAGAGATGAAAAAAGCTATTGAACTTTTAAAAAAACACAATCTTTTAAAGATAATAGATGATGAACTTGATATAAATTTAGAAATTCCTCATGTTGCTTATGTAGAGGTTAAGAAACCTGATTCAAAAGCAATTTTATTTACAAATGTAGTTGATAGAAAAAAGAATAAAAAGTTTAAAGAACCTGTATTAATGAATGTTTTTTGTAATGAAGAAGCGGTTAAACTATTTATTGGAGATGGCGATAAAATAGCAAATGAGATTGAATCACTTTTAAAGCTAAAACCACCTGTTACATTTAGTGAAAAACTTTCAACTATTGGTAAGCTATTCTCACTTAAAAACACAATTCCAAAAAAAATTAAAGGTAAAGGTTCTTGTCAAGAGATTATAAAGCTAGGAGCTGATGCAAAACTTAGTGATTTGCCAGTTATTAAAACTTGGGAAGATGATGGTGGAGCTTTTATTACTATGGGGCAAGTTTATACTCAAAGTTTAAATGGTGAACTTAAAAATTTAGGAATGTATAGGCTTCAAGTATTTCCTGATAACACTCTTGGAATGCATTGGCAAATACACAAAGATAGTAATCATTTCTTCCATGAATATAAAAAAGCTGGTAAAAAAATGCCTGTAAGTATTGGAATTGGTGGAGATC
>NZ_JBAZAH010000002.1:0-71861 GCF_041672065.1 Aliarcobacter sp.
ATTTTATCATATTAAAGTTTTAAATCTAAGAAAATACTCTTTAGAAATATCGAATATTTGGGTATTAAAGAAATAAGATAATATAATCTTTTTTATTTAATATATTTTGAAATATTTATAAAAAGGAAAAAACAATGAACGATATAAATCCAACAATAGGCTTATCGATGTCAGGTGGAGGGGTAGAGGTAGGAGGTACATCCTATAGAGTAGTATATTAGATGATTTTGACGATGAAACTAGCGAATCAGGCTATTATGGTTTCAATAATATTGCTAATTACTGGAGTTGGAAAGTTGATGTAGTGTTAATACTGATTGTAATTGGTGTAAATGTTTATTTTTGGATAGATTAAACATATTGACATTTTTAAATATTTTCAGTAAAATTAATTAAATTTATTGAAAATAGAAGGAGCAAAATATGACCAAGCCAATCACTCAAAGAGTAAAATCAAAAATATCTTCATTGCCTGATGGTGTTGCTTTTGCTTCAAATAGTTTTCATTTTCTCAATGCCAATAAAAACAGTATAGAAAAAGAGCTTTCAAATTTAACTGCTCAAGGGGTTATTAGAAGATTTAGAAGAGGCATTTACTATAAACCTCAAAAAAGCACTCTCTTTGGTGAAGTGTTACCAAGTCCTAGTTCTATTGCAAAAGCTATTGCAAAATTAAGTGATGCTCACATGGTGCCAGATGGTTCTATGGCTTTGCATATGTTAGGATTATCAGATCAAGTTCCTATGAGATATATCTATCTTAACGATAAACTTCATAAAAGTGAATTTGTAGGAAAAACAGAGATTGTATTTAAAAGAATAAATCCAAAAAAATTAATAGCTAGTGATAAAAAAGCGGGTCTTATCTTAAGTGCTATTGAATATCTTGGCAATGATGCTTTTAATGACCAAAAACTTATTTTGGATTTTGCAAAAAGATTAGATAGCAATGATATAAAAGATTTACAAAATGCTTCAAAAGGGTATCCACTATGGGTGCAACAAAAAGTACAAGAGGTGATACATGAAATACATTAAAGAGTTGCTAGATTTACCACTTGAGGAACAAAGAGCAGCACTATCATATGTAGCTACAGAGAAAGGATTACCTCAAGTTGTGGTAGAAAAAGATTTGTGGGTAACTGTACTGCTTCATATTTTATTTGGAGAAAATGGCTCAACTGGCATTTTGTTTAAAGGTGGCACATCATTATCTAAAGGATTTAATCTTATCGATAGATTTTCTGAAGATATTGATGTGACATACTCTATTGATACACTTAAAAAGCATTATGGAGAGTTTGAAAATCCTTGGGATTACTTCAATGAAGATGCTAATTGGTCAAATAAAAAACTTGAAAAAGAGCTAGCAAATTTAAAAAATATTGGTCAAAAATATACTGATGAAGTTTTACTGCCAATGGTACAAAATGAACTTCAAAAAATTACTGATTTAAAATTTGAAGTGATTTCAAAAGATGAGATGACTTTGTATATTCACTATCCACAGTTACTAGAACAGAGTGAATATGGGGGAGGTTATGTCAAACCTGTAGTAAAAATAGAAGCGGGCGTAAGATCTGCTAGAGTTCCAACTATCAAAAAACAAATCGATAGCTTTTTTGAACAAGTTTTAGAAAAAAGTGAGCCTATAGAAGTTGAAATACTAAGACCTGATAGAACATTTTGGGAAAAAGCTACGATACTTCATGCTGAAAACTCAAGAAATGAGCCTACAAGAATAGAAAAACGAAATCATATGAGTAGACACATTTATGACTTAGTAAAGCTATATCATAGTGAATATGGACAAATGGCTATAAATGATTTAGAACTTTTAGCTGATGTGGTAAGACTCAAATCAATATTTTATAAAGACAATAAAGCTAACTATGAAAATGCAACACCATCAAGTATCAGAATAGTTCCAACTTTAGAATTAAATGATAGTTTTAAAACTGATTATGAAGATATGGCAAAAAGTATGATAGTGGGCGATGCTCCTAGTTATGAGGAGTTGATTGGGGTTTTAAAGAGTATTCAAGAAAAGTTGAAAGTTTAGATTTTTACCCCACCGACATTTTAGCTATATTTTTCCATAAAAATGGTGGAATTTCATATTCAAGTTCCCAAGTTATGCTCATCGGTTGACTGCCATAATGAGATTTATAAAACACTTTACCTAAACAAATATAAGTCATAACATTTTTATTTTCGTCATGATTAGTCTCCTTAACAAAAAGAACGATATTTTTTTCATTTTCTTTGTGTTTGATGTAACTTTGACCTTTACTAGATTCAAATTTTGTTGAGTTTTGAGATTGCCAGTGAAACAATTTTTCATTAATTGCATAATCATCATACATAGTTGTTGGAGAATATTTTTCTTCAGTTTTTTCCAAAGTTACAAAAAGAAGCTCAGTGTTTTTTTCTTTTATATCTAAAACACCTTCCCTGCTACTTGATTTTTTATCAAAACTATGTACCCCAAAACCAGCTAAAATTTGTTCTCTTGTATATCTTGAATGAACTTTTATAGGAGTTTTAAAAGGGAGGTTTAAATCATATTCAATATAGTTGATTTTTTCACTCAAAATCTCAATCACTTCTTTTAGTTCGTTAGCTAGTAATTTATATTAAATAAAAATAGTAAAAATTAACAAAAAGTATCAAAAAGTATCTCAGCCCTCAAGAACTTTGTATTTGCTAGCGTCTTAGGGCTTAATATTCAAAATGAATTCTATCATCGTTTAAGGTTATCATTAATAATATTTGTTACGAAAAGCTGTATCTGAGAATTATATTTAGGGAAAATATAAAACAAAGCGTTGTAAAAGAGAGACCATTGTATAATTCAAAGTATACTTTTGCTTCAGAGATGATAAACCGATTGGCAAATATTGTTTGGGTGTCTAATATGCTCAGGATTAAAATGTTTGAGTTACACTCTCAATATACACAAAACTAGCGAATATCGGTTGCGAAGCAAAGTTTTCTTGAAAATTTATCAAAGAAGATGACTAAGCAAGAATAAGAAATATTGAAAAAATGGGCACGATTATGGGCACTTTCTCTTATTAAGAAATGCTAAAGCCCTAAATTTGGAGCCAAAAAAGTGCAAATACGAGTTTATTATGAAGATACAGATTGTGGAAATATGGTTTATCATGCAAACTATTTAAACTATTGTGAAAGAGCTAGAAGTGAGCTATTTTTTAAAAAAGGATTACTTCCTCACTCTCAAGATGAGTTTTTTGTAGTAAAATCGTGTGAAGCAAACTGGATAAAATCAGCAGTTTTTGCAGATATTTTAGAAGTTAAAACAGAACTAATTGAGAAAAAATCAGCTTCAATTATTATGAAACAAGAGATTTATAGAGGCAGTGAGCTTATTTTTGAAGCAAAATTTAGATTAGCTTTTTTAAAATATGGAAAACCTTCAAAAATTCCAAATCATATATTTGATATTTTGGAGAGTTAAATGAAAAAAATTATATTTTTACTTTTATTTGTAGGCTCTTTAGTAGCAAATGATATTTTTGTGCTTCCAAAAGATTCAAAAAAGTTAGAAGATAGATTGTCTTATGAGATTTTAAATGCAAAAAAAGATATTTTTATTGCAATGTATAACTTCTCTTATAAAAAAATAGCAAATGATTTAATATATGTTTCAAAAAATGGTGTAAAAATCACTGTTTTACTCGACAAGAGTAAAGTAGAAGATGATAGTGAAGTTTATAATCTATTAAAATCAAATGATATTAATATTGTTTTTAAAGATAGTGTAAAAAAGATGCATCTAAAAACGATTCTTATTGATAACAGATTGGCTATGATAGGTAGTATGAATTTTACGAAAAAGTCATTTAAAGAGAGTCTTGATATTGTATATTTTTCAAATGATGATGTTTTAATCTCAAAATTAAAAGAGATTAGAGAAAATTTTAAATAGAATATAGTTTATAAAATTTATTAAAGGATTAATTAGTGTTAGAAATTTTTATTGGTTTGTATTGTTTATATTTTGCTTTTACAATTTATACATCATTTATGCAAATTGGATTTGTAAAAGATAGTATGAAAAACAAAGCTTTGATTTTAGAGCAAAACTCTTATATTGAAGCTGGAAACTATGTAGTTGATAAAGAGAAATTAGCAATTTCTAGTTCATTTGCTGATTTTGTTATATTTATTTTTTGGATTGGTTTTGGTCTTAAATATTTAGACTCATTAATTCAAACAGACTCTTATATATTAAAAGCTGTTTTATTTATAAATGCTTTTATTATTGTAAATTGGATTTTAACTCTGCCTTTTGATATTTATAAAACTTTTAAGTTAGATAAAAAGTATGGATTTTCAACTATAACTCCTGCTTTATATATAAAAGATACCATAAAGTCAGCTATTTTAACTTTTGTTTTTGGTTCAATTGTTGTTGCTGGAATTTCATATATTATTTTAAATTTTCCATCTTGGTGGATATTTGGATTTATATTTGTTTTCGCTGTTATTATTTTAATAAATATGCTTTATCCTTTAATTAGAGATAAGATGTTTGATAAATTTGAGAAATTAAAAGATAGCGTTCTTGAAGCAAAAATTGAGAATCTTCTAAAAGAGGTTGGTTTTAAAAGTAGTGGAGTTTTTAGTGTTGATGCTAGCAAAAGAGATAATAGATTAAATGCTTATTTTGGTGGACTTGGAAGTACAAAAAGAGTTGTTTTATTTGATACTTTAGTGCAAAAACTATCTCATAATGAACTACTTGCAGTTTTAGGACATGAGTTGGGGCATTTTAAAAACAAAGACATCTTAAAAAATATTGGAATTATGGGATTTATTATGTTTGTTTTTTTTGCTATATTTGGAAATTTAAATGATGAGTTATTTTTAAAACTTGGATTAAATAATGAGCCATATTCAATTATTGCAATATTTTTAATATTTTCAACAGCTTTAAGCTTTTTTTTAATGCCTTTAATCTCACTAATTTCAAGACACAATGAGTACGCTGCAGATGAATTTGGATCAAACTTATCTAGCAAAGAGGATTTGGTAAATGCTTTATTAAAATTAGCAAATGAGAATAAAAGTTTTCCTCACTCTCACAAGCTTTATATATTTTTCTACTACTCTCATCCACCTTTAATTGAAAGATTCAAAGAGCTTGGATATGATGTAAAAAAGAATGAGTTTATAAATTAATTAAACTCTTTTTTCTAAACAGTCTAAAAAAGTTTAGATTGTTTAGAATATATATTGCAATCATTGCAAAAACTACTCCAATAATTGTTGTAAATTCAATCTTCTCATTTAAAAATATATTTCCAATTATAATAGCACTTGCAGGAACTAAAAATACAAAACTAGATACCTCTTTCGCTCCATATTTTGCTGCTCCAAAAAAGTAAATTGAAGTTGCAAATGTTGTACTTAAAATTGTAATTACAAACATATTAAACCAAAAGATATAATCAAACTCTAAAACTTTTGTAAATATTGAGCTATCTATGTATAAAAAGTATAGACTAGCGCTTGAAATTAAGTATGTGTAAGTTGTAAATACAAAAGCATTTATTTTTAGTGATTTTGAAGTAATTATTGTAATAATTGCCCATAGTGTTGAAGCAATTATAAAATATATATTATCTTTACTAAAAATCTCTTCAAGATTAAATTGATAGATATTTATCATATTTAAAACACCATAAACACCTAAAATTAGAGCAAAAGAGTGTTTTAGACTAATTGTTTTTCTACTTAATATTGCTACAAAAATATATGTTATGATTGGAATCATTGAAGGAACCATAGCTCCTCCTAAACTTCCAGTTCCATGCTCAACTCCCCAAAACATAAAAATAGAGTATAAAACTAAAAAAAGTGAGGCAAATATGATTAAAATAGAAGTTTTTAAATCTAATTTGTAATTCATTTTTGAGAAAAAAATTATTGGAGCCATTGATAAAAAGCATATTCCCATTCTTAAAAATACCATTTCATAAGCATTAATATAGTTTGTTAAAACTTTTGTACTAATCCAAGAAGCTCCCCATAGAATCATAGAGACAACTATGAGAAAGAAAAAGATATTTTTTGACACTATTTAAAGCTATTTAGTAAAATAATATCTACCAAATCCCCACTTTTTAATGAACTATTCTCTTCTTGAATCAAAAGTGCAGGACTTCCTAACATATTTGTTAAAATAGCACTTGTTCCAGATTTTTTACCAACAAAATCAATAATATACTCACCATTTTTATACTCAACATTACAAGCTGTAAATATCTTTTTATTTGTTGGATTATTTAAATCTTGATTTATTTTTGCTTTTACAATTGGAAGTTTTTCATTACTATTTTTTAATCTATAAATCAAAGGAAGTACATATAAAATTGCACAAACAGTTGAAGAGTATGCAAAACCTGGAAGGGCAATAATTATTTTTTCATCTTTAATCGCAACTAAAATATGCATTCCTGGTTTTACAAAAACACCATGAAAAAGAACTTTTGCTTTTAATTTATCTTTTATAACATCTTGAACAAAATCATAATCTCCAACACTAACTCCCCCAGTAGTAACTACAATATCAGCTTTTTTTAAAGAAGTTTCAAAAAAGTTTGTAATATTCTCTACATCATCATCAACAGGACCATTTTGAATAACTTCAGCACCACATTGAGTAAAAAGTGCTTCAAGAGTTAGGTGATTTGAGCTTCTTATTTGAGAATCATTTGTTTTTTCAACTCCAAGATCTAAAATCTCACTTCCTGTACTAGCAACTGCAATTATAGGTTTTGAATAAACTTTTATTTGAGGAATATTTAATGATGCTAAAACTCCAACTTCGCTAAATCCAATAATCGTTCCTTTTTTAATTAAAACTTCATCTTTTTTGTAGTTCTCACCAACATCTCTTACGGCAAAACCTTTAGGAACACTTTTGACTATTTTAATTCTATCTTCTAAAACTTCAACATTTTCAATAGGAACTAAAGTATCACTACCTTTTGGCATTAATGCACCTGTAAAAGTCTTAATACATGTTTTACTTACCACTTCTTTTTCAACTACATAACCAGCTGGATTTTTTTCTATTATTTTAAGTTCACTATTTATATCTTCAAACTTAAAAGCATAACCATCCATTCCAGATGTAGGAAACTCTGGACTATTTTCCAAAGCTATAATATCTTCAGCCAAAACTCTTCCAAGAGCATTTGTTAAAAATAGTTTTTGAGTCGATTTTTCAACTATATTAATACTATTTAAAACCTCTATTGATTCATCAAAAGTTATAAAATCTCTCATTCTTTATCCTAATCTGTTATATTTCATAATTATTATTTGTTCATAAAGCATATTTGCAAAACCTTTTGGAAGATTTTCATTTGTATCTTCTACATTTTTAATAATTTTTTTTATAGAATCATCATCTAAGTATATTGCTATTGGTAAAATTGTCTCTTTTATTTTATCTATAAATATTTGTTGTTCTTCAATTGTCATTTTTCTATCTTCTGTTTTAAATTTTAAAAGTAAGATTATATTATCTTTTCCTAAAATAATATATTAAAACTTTTTTGATATAATCCCAAAAAATATTTAGGATAAGATAAATTGATAGAAATAAGTAAAAAAATAACTTCAAATGTAGCAAAAGTAAATGCAGAGTATGAGTTAATAAAAGAGGGCGATAGAGTAATGGTTGGATTTAGTGGTGGAAAAGATTCACTAACTTTACTTCACACTCTAAATAGAATGAAAAAAAAAGCCCCTTTTAAATTTGATTTTAAAGCAGTAACAATTACTTATGGAATGGGTGAACAAATAGAATTTTTAAGTAATCACTGCAAAGAGCATGGAATAGAACATGAAATAATAGATACTCAAATTTTTGATTTAGCAGGTGAAAAAATAAGAAAAAACTCATCATTTTGTTCATTTTTTTCAAGAATGAGAAGAGGGTATTTATATACAACAGCTTTAGAGCAAGGTTATAATAAAGTGGCTCTTGGTCATCATTTAGATGATGCTATGGAATCATACTTTATGAATCTATTTTACAATGGAACAATGAGAACAATGCCTCCAAAATATACTGCAAATAACGGTTTAGAAGTAATAAGACCACTAATATTTTGTAGAGAGAGACAATTAAGAGCATTTGCAGCTTCAAATGAGATTAGAGTAATTGGAGATGAGGCTTGTCCAGGGCTTAGATTTGATGTAAAAATGCCTCATGCAAGAGCAGCTACAAAAGAGCTATTAGCAAAACTAGAAGAGCAAAATCCAAAGATTTTTGTATCTATGAAAAGTGCATTTAGTAATATACAATTACCTACATTTTTTTATAAAGATTTAAAAGATATAAAATTAAATATTGAAGATGAAACTATATGAAAATATTAGTCTCATCTTGCCTTTTAGGTGAAGATACTAGATATGATGGTCTTAATTCAAGTATTGCTATGAGTCCTAAATTTAGATTTAGCCAAAAAGAGATTTTTATGGATATTTTGTGTGAAAATGAGATATTTTCAATTTGTCCAGAAGTTGCTGGTGGTTTATCAATTCCTAGAAATAAATCTGAAATTATAAGTCATAATAAACCTTTTAAAGTTTTAGATATTGAACAAAATGATGTAACAATAAATTTTTTAATTGGTGCAAAAAACGCTTTGGATATTTGTATAGAAAATGGTATTAAAGTCGCTTTATTTAAATCAAAATCACCATCATGTGGTAATATTGAAGTTTATGATGGAACTTTTTCTCAAAAATTGATTAAAGCAAAAGGTTTAACAGCAAGACTTCTTGAAGACAATGGAGTTAAAGTTTTTAATGAATTTGAGTTGGATGATTTAAGAAAATATATAAAAAAAGAGAGTAGAAAATAGTCTAAGTTAATAATAAATTAGACTATTTTCTTACTGCTAAGCTTTTAAATCAAGTAGTCTTTCCATTGCAACTGCTTGTATCTCAATACTCTTTGCATTTGCACTATATGCAATAATCTCAGGAATTTGTTCAAGCATAGCAGAAGTAAAATCTCTTGTTGATTCTTGAAATTCAGGAACAGATGCAACATTTGCAACTTCAGCAATTTTATTTGCACTATCTTGTATTTGAATAGCAGAGCTCATCATAGCTCCTAAATTATTATCAATTCTCATAATATTGCTCCTTCTTGCATAGATTGTATTAACATTTTATTTAAATTTGCAGCTTGAGCTATTGAACTATCGGCTCTACTTAAACCATCTGGTGCACTTGAAGCATCTTTAAGCTCATCTAGTTTTTGAATTGCTGCTTCTTTATCTTGAGGAATAGAGGTGTCAAACCTAACACTTCCTCCTGTAGCATAAAGTTTTCCATCTGGTCCCACTTGATAGTTGTAGCTTATTGGAGTAGTTGTAGTTCCTAAGCTAGCGTGTAGTTGTTCATGACTCCTTACTTCACTATCACTATTTTTAAATCTATTTAAAACTCTTTCATAATCTTTTTCATCATATTTTGATATCTCATTTGCACTATCGTATTTTTCAAATGTTGATTTTTCAAACTCATTTTTATCGATATTTGCTAATTGACTCTTTTTTAGCGCAAGCTGGGAATATATAATAGATGCACTTGCATAACTATCTGAAATTTCCATAAATACTCCTTTTAAAAGGTTCTTAAATAATATCAGAAAAAAGTATAAAAATAGATAAATTATAAATTGAGAAAATTTATAGTAATATTTCGAAGTTTCAAAATAAAAAAAGGATAGAGATGAATTTCTTGTTTAATAAATATAGTCACTTTAATTTGGCAAATATAGTAACATTTTTTAATATATCTTGTGGAATTATAGCTATATATTTTCTAACTCATAATGAGTTTATTGGTGCTGCACTTTTTGCTTGGTTGGCAGGTGCTTTTGATATATTTGATGGAAAAATTGCCAGAAAATATAATCTTTCGACTGAATTTGGAATACAACTAGACTCTTATGCTGATTTTTTATCTTTTGTTATTGTTCCTGCAATGTTTATATATTTTGCTATCTTTGATGGCAAAGAGGAACAGTTTAATATGGCTTTATTAGCAGGTGTATTTATATATTATATTATTTGTGGATTAAGAAGATTGATTCAATTCAATATAAACTCTGAAGAGGGTGAAGTTGAGAGATATTTTATAGGTGTTCCAACACCTCTTGGTGCAATTTTACTTTGGATTGTATATTTAATTTTTTTGACAGGTTTTATAAATGAGTATATAGTTCTTTTTTTAATGGTAGTTATTGGATATCTTTTAAACTCTAAAATTAAGATAAAACATTTATGAAAAAAGAGATTATTACTATTGATTTAGGATCAAACTCTTTTAGAGTTTTAAAGTTTGATTGTGAAAATTTTAAAATATTAGATGAGTATCATCAAGTTGTTGGTTTAGCAGATGGATTAATAAATACACAAGTTATTAGTCAAGAGGCTCAAGAAAGAGTTATAGAAGCACTAAAAATTGCTAAAGAGAAATTAAAGTTTGAACCAAAAGATGCTATTTGTGTTACAACAGCAGCAATGAGAAAAGCAAAAAACTCTCAAGAAGTTTTAGAGTTTTTTAGAAGAAATGGTGGTGTTAACTTTACAATAATAGATGAATATGAAGAGGCTAGACTCACTTTTTTAGCTATAAAGTACGCTTTAAAAAGAGAGAATATTCCAAATGAAAAGTTTATACTTTTGGATATTGGTGGTGGCTCAACAGAGCTTGTAATATCAAATAAAGATGATTTTCTTACAAAAAGTTTTGATTTTGGAATAGTTACAATGACTCAAAAAACAAAAAAGAATAAACAACTATTGGATTTGGAGTTAAAAAACAAAAAAGAAGAGATAAAAGAGTTTATAGCTAATTTAGGAATAGATTTAGAATCTTATTTCTTTGTTGCAACAGCAGGAACTCCTACAACAATAGCAGCTATAAAACTTGGATTTAGTTATTTTAATTATGATAAAAATATTGTAAATGGAACAGTTTTGCAAATAGAAGATTTGGAAGATAGCTTAACTTTACTAAAAGAGACATCTTTTGAAGATTTGATAAAAATAGCTGGAAAAGGTAGAGTTGAATATCTTGAAGTTGGAACTTATATCTATAAAATATTTTTTGAAGCTTTAGAAAAAAAGAGCTCTATAGTTTTGGATGATGGGCTAAGAGAGGGTGTTGCAATAAATTTTGCACTTAATCAAAGTAAGGCTTAAGATAGTAGCCTTACACTTTGCTCTTGAACTATATTTGCTTGAGAAGCAGCTAAATAACCAGCATTTATATTTATATTAGCTTTTGTAAAATCACTTGACTCTCTTCCAAAATCAATAACATTGTTATTGTATCTTTGCTCATCAATTCTATTTCTTACATCTTCTATTAGTTGTTTTGAAAAATTTTCAAACTCATTTGCAATATTTCCAATTTGAGCTGCTGTTTCTTCAACTGATTTAATAGCTTTTTGTAAGTTTTCTGGATTATTTAAATCACTATTATTTATTGCATCAAAAATATTATTTGTAAAGTTTGCTATGTTTGGTTTAGTAATTGAGTATAAGCTTCCATTTGCACTAAGAGTTATAGAGTCTTGATCATCGCTATATCTACTTGCAATTAGATTTTCATCTTTATATTTTGTACTAAAAGCCAATTGATTAAAATCTCTTAACTCTTGATTTATCTCTTGCTTTAAATCATTTTTATTTTGAAGATTTTCGCTATTTTGTAATTTTTGGTCTATGTTTTTTAAAAAATCTTGAAGATTGTTCATAGATGATTCTGCTATCTTTGTTTTTGCTATAGTCTCATTTGTAGATTGTATATCTTGAGAAAATTCACTTCTTATTATTGAGCTTTTACTTACAGCTAAACTAGTTGATTCACTACTTTGAAAATCTTCTACGCTATACTTTAGTTGAGACTTCTCTAAAGCTATATTTTGATTACTATTTAAGTTGTTTAAGTTTTGAATACTGTTTGTATTATTTATAGCATTTATATCCATATTTGTGTCTCCTAGAAACATTTTGTGCATCTATTATATCATATTTTAATTAATATATATTTTTTGACTTAAAAAACATAATTAGTTCTTTAAAATTAGATACTTTAATGCTACTTTGGGTAAAATATTCACTTAATTTTTAAGATTATGGAGTATGAGATGAAAATAAATGGCGCAAGAATGGTTATAGAATCATTACATCAAGAAGGGGTAGAAGTTGTTTTTGGATACCCAGGTGGTGCCATTATGAACGTCTACGATGAAATTTATAAACAAAATTATTTTGAACATATTTTAAATAGACATGAACAAGCTTGTGTGATTGCTGCTGAGGGTTATGCAAGAAGTACAGGAAAAGTTGGAGTTGCAATAGTTACTTCAGGACCTGGATTTACAAATGCAATAACTGGAATTGCAGATGCTTATATGGATTCAATTCCATTGGTTATAATCTCAGGTCAGGTTCCAACAACAATTATTGGAACTGATGGTTTTCAAGAAATAGATGCTGTTGGTATCTCAAGACCTTGCACAAAGCATAACTATTTGGTAAATAAAATAGAGGATTTACCAAGAATACTTAAAGAGGCGTTTCATTTAGCAAAAACAGGAAGACCAGGTCCTGTTCATGTTGATATACCAAAAGATATAACTGCACAAATTGGTGAGTTTGAATATCCTACTGAAGTTAATATGCCAACTTATAAGCCAACAATTAACTACAATAAAAGACAGTTAAAAAAAGCTATGGAGGCTATTTCAAATGCAAAAAAACCTCTTTTATACATAGGTGGTGGAGCAGTTTTATCAAATTGTGGATATGAGATTAGAGATTTAGCAAAAAAACTAAATATTCCTGCTGTTGAAACTTTAATGGCAAGAGGAGTTATGGGTGATGAAAATCCACTTTTCTTTGGAATGCTTGGAATGCATGGAGAGTATGCTGCAAATATGGCAGCTTATGAGACAGATTTATTAATATCTTTGGGAGCTAGATTTGATGATAGAGTAACTGGAAGATTAGATGAGTTTGCAAGTAAAGCAAAAGTAATTCATATAGATATTGATCCAACAAGTATTGCAAAACTTGTGGTTGCTGATTATCCAATAGTTGGTGATTTGAGATTAACTGTAAAGGCAATGCTTGAAGAGTGTGAAAATTATGAATTTAATGATTTTTCAAATTGGGTTGAATTATTAAAAGATTATAGAGAAAAAGAGCCCTTAAGATATTTTGATACAGATGAGTTAATTAAACCTCAATGGGTTATTGAAAAAGTTGGAAAAGTTTTAGGAGATAATGCAATTATTTCAACAGATGTTGGACAACATCAAATGTGGACTGCGCAATTCTTTCCATTTTCACATCCAAGACAGTGGATAACAAGTGGTGGATTAGGAACAATGGGGTTTGGTCTTCCAGCTGCACTTGGAGTTGCAAGAGCATTTAAAGATACAAATAGAGTAGTTGTAAACTTTACAGGAGATGGCTCTATTTTAATGAACATTCAAGAGTTAATGACTTGTAGTGAGTATAAACTTCCTGTTATTAATATTATTTTAAATAATAACTACCTTGGAATGGTAAGACAGTGGCAAACAATGTTTTATGATAATAGATTAGCGCAAACTGATTTAACAAATCAACCAATATTTAAAACTCTTGCTGAATCATTTCACTGTTTAGGATATACAGTTTCAACAAAAGATGAGTTTGAAAAAGCATTAAAAGATGCAGTTGAGCAAAGAAAACCAGCAGTTATAGAGGTAATTGTTGCTAGAAATGAAGAGGTTTTACCAATGGTTCCAAATGGACACTCTTTAAATGAGATGACTTTATTAAAAGGAGATAGATAATGAGTAATTTTAACAACTATTATAATAGTGAAACAATAAGACAAGTTATCTCTGTTGTTGTATTAAATGAACATAACGTTCTATCAAGAATTGTAGGACTCTTCTCAGCTCGTGGTTATAATATTGATTCTTTAACGGTTGCTCCAATGGCTGAGAGCCAATACTCAAGAATGACAATAGTTACAACTGGAGATAAAAGGGTAATTGATCAAATTGTTAAGCAATTAAACAAATTGATTCCAGTATTAAAGGTAAATGAGCATAGAAATGTTATTGAAAAAGATACAGTTTTAATGAAGTTCTCAATTGATAATAACTTATCAGATATAGATGTAATAGCAAGAGCTTATCATGGATCTATTCAAAATGTTACAGATGAAGCAATTATAGTTTCTGCAACAGATTCAAGTGATAGAATTATTAATTTTATTAAAGTAATGGAAAAGTTTAATCCACTTGAAGTTGTAAGAAGTGGAATAGTTGCTATGGAGAGATAATATGACTTTAAAACAAATAGCAAATTATTTACAATTAGATTGTGATACTGATATTGAAATTACAGCTTTAAATAGTTTAGAAGATGCAAATATTAATGATTTATCATTTTTAGAAAATCCCAAATATGTTGAGAAATTAAAATCTACTAAAGCAGGAGCTGTTTTTGTAAATAAAGAGCTATTAAATGAAGTTCCAAAAGGTGTAGTTGCATTAGTTTGTGATGAACCATATTTGAATTTGGCAAAAGCTAGTAAGCTTTTTGCACCAAAACTTTTTGAAACTGAAGGTAAAGAGCCAATTATTGGTAAAGATACAATTATTATGCCAAATGTTTTTATTGGTAGAAATAGTATTATTGGAAGTAACTGTACAATTATGGCAGGAAGTTTTATTGGTGATAATGTTCAAATTGGTAATAACACAATAATTTATCCAAATGTAACAGTTTATAGAGATTGTAAAATTGGAAGTGATTGTATAATTCACTCTGGAACTGTTATTGGAAGTGATGGATTTGGATTTGCAAATACAAAAGATGGAAAATATATAAAAATCTATCAAAATGGTAATGTAATAATTGGATCTGATGTTGAAATAGGTGCAAATTGTACTATTGATAGAGCTGTATTTAAATCTACTATTATTGAAGATGGTGTAAGAATTGATAATTTAGTTCATATCGCACATAATTGTAAAATAGGAAAAGGTTCTGTTTTGGTAACTCAAGTTGGAATTGCTGGTTCTACAACTTTGCAACCTTATGTTGTGATGGGTGCTCAAAGTGGAGCTGCTGGACATCTTGAAATTGCAGCTTTCTCAACAATTGCAGCTCGTGGTGGAGTTACAAAAACTATTAAAGAACCTAAAAAAACTTGGGCAGGTTTTCCTTTGATTGAGCATAGAAATTGGCTTAAACTTCAAGGAAAAATATCTAATTTACTTAAATAAAAGGATCTGTTATAGCTAAAAAAGTCATCTCTCTCATTTTTTTAACTATTATTTTATATTTTGAGTTTACTACTATTGTAAGCTCAAAGGATAGCGTTGGAAATATTGGAAGTATGTTTGCAAACTTCTCTTTTAAATATTTCTCATATTTATCATATGTTTATTTACTATTTTTACTTTATCCTTTATATTTAATAAACTTTAAAAAAGAGTTGGATAAAAAAGATTTATATTTAAATCTATTATCACTTTTTATATTTTTATTTATAGCATTGATTTTTCAAGCACTTATTGTGGAAAATCCTTACAATAGGGGAGAACTTGGAAATATTTTTGTAGATACATTAACTCCATTTATTGGAAAAGCTGGTCTATATCTATTTGTTATTGTTGGATTTGTAATATCTTTGTTAATTATTTTTGAAACAATGGATTTAAATTTTGATGATATTAAAAAATTTAGAGCTAGAATAAAATTAAAAAATCAAAATGAGAAAAAATTTACAATAACAAAAAATAGAACTAAAACTATTGATAATCAAAAGAATCTACCAATTGTTCAAGAAGTAAATAAAGATTTAAAAAACGATAATAAATCAATAAAAGATGAAGATGTTTTAGATGCAGATCTTATCGAACTTGATAATGAAATTGAGGTTAAAAACAAAGGTGCTAATTTTAGCAGTTTGATTATTGATGAGCTTGAAGAGAATGCAAAACTTCTTTCAGAGCTTGAGTTTGGAAAAACTGAAAAACCAAAAGATTTTATACTTCCACCAACAAACTTTTTTCAAGATGCTCCAAAAGAGAATAAAACAAAAGTAAATGAGGCATTTATTGATAAAAAAATTGCTGATTTACTTGATAAACTTGCTATGTTTAAAATAGATGGGGATGTTGTAAGAACTTATACAGGACCTGTTGTTACAACTTTTGAGTTTAAGCCAGCTCCAAATGTAAAAGTATCAAAAATACTAAGTCTTCAAGATGATTTAGCAATGGCTTTAAAAGCTCAAACAATAAGAATTCAAGCTCCAATTCCAGGAAAAGATGTTGTTGGAATTGAGGTTCCAAATGAAGATACTCAAACAATTTATTTAAAAGAGATGCTTGATAGTGAGATTTTTCAAAACTCTAAATCTCCTTTAACTATGATTTTAGGAAAAGATATTGTAGGAAAACCTTTTGTAACAGATCTTAAAAAACTTCCTCACTTACTAATTGCTGGAACAACTGGAAGTGGAAAATCTGTTGGAATAAACTCTATGATATTGTCACTTTTATATAAAAACTCACCAGATAATCTAAGGCTTGTAATGATTGATCCAAAAATGCTTGAGTTTTCAATGTACAATGATATTCCTCATCTTTTAACTCCAGTTATTACAAAAGCTGTTGATGCAATAAATGCATTAGCAAATATGGTAGCAGAGATGGAAAGAAGATATTCATTGATGGCTAAAACAAAAACAAAAAATATTGAAAACTTCAATGAAAAAGCACAAAAAGAAGGTCTTCCTACAATGCCATATATTGTTGTTGTTATTGATGAGTTAGCTGATTTAATGATGACAAGTGGAAAAGATGTTGAATACTCAATAGCAAGACTTGCTCAAATGGCAAGAGCTAGTGGAATTCACTTAATTGTAGCAACTCAAAGACCTAGTGTTGATGTTGTAACTGGACTTATAAAAGCAAATTTACCAAGTAGATTATCATATAAAGTAGGACAAAAAGTAGATTCTAAAATTATTCTTGATTCAATGGGAGCTGAATCACTTTTAGGAAGAGGAGATATGTTGTTTACACCACCTGGAATGCCAGGGCTTGTAAGAATTCACGCTCCTTGGAGTACTGAAACTGAAATTGAAAAAGTTGTAGAGTTCTTAAAAAATCAAAGAGAAGTTGAATATGATATGAACTTTATAAAAGATAAAAATATTAGCTCTCTTACTGGTTCAAATAAATCAGGAATAAATAGTGATGATATAGAGTTAGATGAGCTTTATGAAGATGCAAAAGAGGTTATATTTACTGATAAAAAAACATCTATCTCATATCTTCAAAGAAGATTAAAAATTGGATACAACAGAGCTGCAACAATTATTGAACAACTTGAAAAAACAGGTGTTTTAAGTGAAGTTGATGCAAGGGGAAATAGAGAGATTTTATTGTAAAATTACATTTTAAAATAATTAATAAGGATTATAAAATGTTTTTTGAAAATAAAGTAGTATTTATAACAGGTGCAAATGGTGGTTTGGCTAAATCATTTATTGAATCGCTTTTAAAAAATCGTGTTAAAAAGATTTATTGTACAGCAAGAGATTTAATTAAGCTAGAAGAGTTGAAAAAATTATCACCAAAAATAGAGATTTTTGCTTTAGATATTACAAAAAAAGATGAGCTTGAAAAAGTTGCTTCAAAGATTGAAAATATTGATTTTTTAATTAACAATGCTGGAGTAAATAGCCAAAAAAGAGTTATTGATGATAGTAAAATAGATTTTGAAGTAAATCTGTTTGGAACACTAAATAGTTGTCAAATATTATCTAAAAAATTAAATAAAAATGGCTCTATTGTTAATATTACATCAATTTTAGCTTTAATAAATCTTCCTATAATGGGTCTTTATTGTGCTTCAAAAAGTGCTTTACACTCAATAACTCAAGCTTTTAGAGCAGAGTTACAAAAAGAAAATATAAAAGTTTTTGAAGTTTTACCAGGACCAATTGATACAAATATGACAAAAGGGCAAGATATGCCAAAAAGTTCAACTTCTGCAATAGTTGAGGCTGTTTTGGAAGGAATAAAAAATAGCGAACTTGAGATTTATCCTGATGAGTTTTCTAAAATGGTTAAACAAAGATTGCAAAATGATAAAGATAGTTTAGAAAAAGAGTTTTTGAACTTGCTATAAGTTTTAAATAAGATTATATCTATAATCTTATTTAATCAAACATTTTAAAGTTATCATCTTCGCTTCCATCTTTTTTTCTATTTTTAAATTTCCACATTGTAATAAAATACTTAATACTTGCGAAACTCAAAATAATAGCTATTAAAAACATTAAAAAATAAGATATAAACATTAATATTTCCATAAATAAGCCTTTTATTTCTATTAAGTAAAAATTCTATCAAAATTTCTCAAAGAATAAAAGAAAATTATGCTAGAATAAAGAGATTTTATTTTAAGGAGTAATTATGAATACAAGTATAGTAGGAAGACATATAAAACTTACGGACGCAATAAAAGATTATATCAATAGTTCAATTGATACATTTAAAAAATATAACTTGGATATTATTTCGGTTACTTCTACAATTGTTGGAGATGAAAAAGCAAAAGGTTTTACTTTTGAATTCTCTTTAAATATTGCAAATATAGATACAGTTGTTATTAAACAAAAAGATAAAGATTTATACACTGCAATTGATATAGCAACAGATAGAGTATCAAAGGTTTTAAGAAGACACAATGATAAAATAACTGCTCATAAAGCTACAAAATTTAGTGAAGCTGTTGAAGTTGAAGATGATGTTGCAAAAGAGCTTGAGAGGTTTGAAGATGAGATTATTCCTCAAAGATTAACTTCTTATAAACCAATTGATATAGAAGAGGCTTTAGAAGATTTGAAAAACTCTACTGCTTTATTTAAAGTTTTTTATGACAAAGACGATAATATGAGAGTTTTATACAAAGCAAATGCTGCTGGAAAATTTGGTTTATACTAAGATTTAGTAGTAAAAAAACTAAAAGGGTATTAGAAAAAGCTAATACCCTTTTTTAATTTAATTGAATTTAGGATTTAAAAAAATATGCAAAATGACTTAAAAAAAGTTGCACTAATTGGGCAACCAAATGTTGGAAAATCATCACTTTTCAATAGACTTTCAAATAGAAGAATAGCAATTGTTTCAGATGTTGCAGGTACTACAAGAGATATTAGAAAAAATGAGATAGAGATAATTGATAGAAGTGCAATTCTTCTTGATACAGGTGGAATTGATGATACAAATGATGAGATTTTTTTAAATGTAAAAAAACAAGCAATAAAAACTGCCAAAGAGGCTGATATTATACTTTTTATGGTTGATGGTAAAAATATTCCAGATGATAAAGATAAAGAGCTTTTTTATGAGTTATTAAGATTAGGAAAAGAGTTAGCATTAGTTGTAAATAAAATAGATAATGATAAAGAGTTAGAGAGACTTTGGGAGTTTTTTGAATTTGGAATAGGAGATGAAAATCTATTTGGAATATCAGTTTCACATAATCGTGGAACAAAGAAATTATATGAATGGATTTATGATAAACTTCCTGAAAATCCAGAAACAGTTGCTAGACAAGAGCAAGAAAGAAGACTAGAAGCTCTAAAAGAAGAGCATGGTGAGTTTTATGAAGATGATGATGAAGATTTTTCTATAGGAGAAATTGAGGATATAGAAGATGAAAAAATAGAAGATGACACTTCTATAAATGTTGCAATTATTGGAAAAGTTAATGTTGGAAAATCATCTATTTTAAATGCACTTGTTGGAGAACAAAGATCTGTTGTATCACCAATTGCAGGAACTACAATAGATCCAGTTGATGAGACATATTTTTATAAGGACAAAAAAATTACTTTTGTAGATACAGCTGGACTTAGAAGAAGAGGAAGTATTGAAGGAATTGAGAAATTTGCTTTAATGAGAACAAAAGAGATGTTAGAGAAAGCAAATGTTGCTTTAGTTGTTATTGATGCCTCAAATGAACTTGCTGATTTAGATGAAAAAATTGCTGGTTTAGTTGATGAGTACGGATTGGGTACAATTATTGTTTTAAATAAATGGGATGAAAATATGGATACATTCCAAAAAATGGAAGAGGAGATTAGAAGAAGATTTAGATTCTTAGCTTATGCTCCAATTTTAGCTGTTTCTGCAAAAACTGGAAGAAGTATAGATAGATTAAAGGATAAAATTGTTGAAATTTTTGATAACTATACACAAAGAATTCCTACTTCAAAACTAAATAAAGTTATAGAAGAGGCTATTAGAAGACATGCGCTTCCAAGTCCAAATGGAGCAAGATTAAGAATTTATTATGCTACACAATTTAACTCAAGACCACCAAGAATTGCACTTGTTATGAATAAGCCAAATCTTTTACACTACTCTTATAAAAGATATTTAATAAACTTTTTACGAGAGCAGTTCAATTTTGAAGGAACACCAATTCATGTTGTAGCTCGTGGAAAAAATGATAAAGTTGGTGATGAAGAGTATTTGGAAGATAAATAGTTATGTCAAAAATCTATCTTTTAAATAATCAAAATTTTGAAGGTGTAGTTAATTTAGAAGTTTTTAAAGTAAAAAGTCTAAATTATAATCTTGACACTACAAAATATGATGCTTTGGTTTTTACTTCAAAAAATGCGATATTTTCATTGGAAAAAAATTGTATTGATTGGAAAAAAATCCCATCATATTTAATAGCATCAAAAACAGCAAAAGAGGCTTTAAAACTTGGTGCAAACATAGCATTTGTTGGAGAAAGTGGTCATGGAAATGATTTTGCAAATGAGTTAATTCCTCATTTAAAAAACAAAAAAGTATTATATTTAAAAGCTTTGAAAACAGTATCAAATCTTCCAGAAATTTTAAGAGAAAATAGTATAGATTTAGATGAAGTTGTAGTTTATGAAACAACTTGTAATGATGATTTAAAAATAATTGATTTAGAAAAAAATTCAACTATAATTTTTACATCTCCTTCAAGTGTTGAGTGTTTTTTTAAGAAATTTTCATGGCATAGTAGTTTTAAAGCAATTGTTATTGGTAAAACAACAGCTTTGTATCTACCAGAATATATAAAAGATTATCAAATTAGTTCAACGACTGATGTTAAAGAGTGTGTAAAACTTGCTTTGAGTAATATTGCTTAAATTTAATTACTATTTTAATCTTTTTTAGATAAAATCTCCAATTCTAAGTAGTTCGGGATTTCCATTACTTGCGGGTCCGATAATATTTTATTTTATACAAATTTGTAGTTATACAGTGTGTAGCGTTTCTTTTGTTTACGCTCCTAAAGTATTCTCTTGTATATATACTTGGCTTTTAGGGCCACCTTATGGTTATCGGCTACTTGGGTTTTAAAAATAATAAAGGGAAAAATATGAATATATTAATACTTGGAAGTGGTGGTAGAGAGTACTCTATAGCACTAGCACTTAAAAAAGAGAATTCACACAAACTATATTTTATGCCAG
Source organism: Aliarcobacter sp. (assembly GCF_041672065.1). Classification (NCBI taxonomy): domain Bacteria; kingdom Pseudomonadati; phylum Campylobacterota; class Epsilonproteobacteria; order Campylobacterales; family Arcobacteraceae; genus Aliarcobacter; species Aliarcobacter sp. The sequence continues at coordinate 21,619 of NZ_JBAZAH010000002.1, forward strand.
GAAATGGTGCAACTTCTGATTTAGGAACTAATATTAATATAAAAAATTATAATGATTTAGCAAAATTTGCAAAAGAAAATTGTATTGATTTAACGATTGTTGGACCAGAAGCTCCACTTGTAGATGGTGTTGTTGATATATTTAAAAAAGAGGGTTTAACTATTTTTGGTCCTTCTAAAAAAGCTGCTCAACTTGAGGGTTCAAAAGCTTATATGAAAAATATATTAAAAAAGTATAATATACCAACAGCAGCATTTATTGAAACATCTAATAAAAAAGATGCTTATGATTTTATAGATAAAATGAAAAATCTTCCAATTGTTGTAAAAGCAGATGGTCTTTGTGGAGGTAAGGGTGTAATTATTGCACAAAGCAAAGAAGAGGCTAAAAATACAGTTGATGATATGTTAAATGGTAGTAGTTTTGGCGAAGCAGGAGAGACTGTTATTGTTGAAGAGTTTTTAGATGGTTATGAACTTTCAGTTTTTGCAATTTGTGATGGTGAAAATTATAAAGTTTTACCAGCTGCTCAAGATCATAAAAGAGTAGGTGATGGAGATACTGGACCAAATACAGGCGGAATGGGTGCATATGCTCCAACTCCTTTGATAAATGATGATATATATAAAAAAATAGAAGAGAGAGTTATAAAACCAACATTAAAAGGAATGCAAGAAGAGAATGCACCATTTGAAGGTGTTTTATTTATTGGTATCATGGTTGTAAAAGGTGAACCAATAGTTTTAGAATACAATGTTAGATTTGGTGATCCTGAGTGTGAGATTTTAATGCCTCTAATTGAGTCAAAAGTTTCTGAACTATTCTATTATGGAGCAACAAAACAGCTTGATAAACTCGATATTAAGTTTAAAAATAAGTTTGCAGTTGGTGTTGTTATGGCAAGTGCCAACTATCCATATAGCTCTTCTGCCCCTTCAATTATATCTTTATCAAATATCGTTGATAAAGAGCTTTTAGAAAATAGTCATATCTCTTTTGCTGGTGTTGAAAAAAAAGATGGAAATCTTATAGCAACAGGAGGAAGAGTTGCTGTTTGTGTTGCAATTGGAGATAGCATTAAAGAGGCTAGAGATAGAGCTTATTTACTTAGTTCAGAAATATCTTTTGATGGTAAAAAGTTTAGATCAGATATTGCATATCAAGCTTTAAAATAGAGATTTAAAATGCAAAATAGTGAGAATTTACAGTTAGCTTCTATGCGTTCTAGAGCTTTTGCTTTTGTAATTGATGATTTAATAGTTACGCTACTTATAAGTTTAGTTTATTGGGATAGTATTGTTGCTGCTGGTAATAATACAGAAGCATTAATATCACTTTTATCAACTCTTGTATTACCTTTATTGGTATTAAAGATTATATATCATACTTTTTTTATTTGGTATTATGGTCAAACTTTAGGTAAAAGATTAGCAAAAGTTAGAGTGATTGATGCTAATCATTGGGGAAGAGTTACATTTTTTCAATCTTTTTTAAGATCAGTTGGAAGAGTAATATCTGAACTATTCTACTATATAGGTTTTGCAATAGCTTTTTTTAATGATGGAAGAAAAACTTTTCACGATTTTACAGGTAAAACGCTGGTTGTAGATGCTTAAAAATTTATTTTTGATTATATTTTTACTCTTTAATTTTTCCTATGGAAATGAAAAAAAAGAGAAACTTCAATTGGTTGCAAAAAATATAGAGGCAAAAGATAATACTATAATAGCATCTAATAGTGTTATAGCATATTCACCATCTTATTATATTAGTACTGATAAATTAATATACGATAGAGATAAAGAGAGTTTAGAACTATTTGGAAATGTTTTAATAATAAAAGATAACAAAATTCAAACACAAAGTAATTATGCTTATTTGGATATGAAAAATGATACAGCTTTACAAGAACCTATATTTTTATTAGATGAGAGTACAAATATTTGGGTAAATGCGAAAGAGTTAACAAAAGAGAAAGAGAAATTAGAGCTTATTGATTCAATAATTTCATCTTGCGACTGTTTTGATCCAGCTTGGAGTATTAAAGCAACTAGTAGTAATTATGACACAAAAGAGATGTGGATAAATACCTTTAATACAAGATTATACATAAAAGATGTTCCTGTGTTTTATCTACCATATTTTGGTTTTCCAACAGATACAACAAGAAGAACAGGACTTTTGTTTCCAACTATTGGTTATGCTAAGAAAGAAGGACTTTTATACTCTCAACCAATATTTATAGCTCCAGCTGATAATTATGATTTTGAATTATCTCCTCAAATTAGAAATCAAAGAGGATATGGAATTTATGGTACTTATAGATATGCAAATACTTTAAATAGCATGCTTAAAATTAAAATGGGTTACTTTAAAGAAAAAGACTCTTATGTTAAAGATAGAGAACTTCAAAGCAATCAACACTATGGTGCGAATTTAGATTATGAACAAAAATATATTCTAACAGATGAAAATAGTGTTTATCAAGATGGAACATATGTATCTTTGAACTATTTAAATGATATTGAACATATTGAACTTGAAAAAATTAGTGGAAGTGTTTCAACAGATCGAAATGTAGAATCTAAATTAAATTACTATTTTAATACTCCAAACTATTATACTGGTACTTATTTGAAATATTATATAGATACTCAAGCAGATAGCAATGATGCGACTATGCAAGAACTTCCACAAGTTCAGCTACACTCATATAATAAAGCTTTATTTACAAATAATTTAATATATTCAGCAGATTTAAAATATCAAAACTTTACTAGACAAAAAGGTCTTGAATCACAAGTTTATAATTTAAATATACCTATTGGATATACTAGAAATATTTTAAATGATTATATGTATATAGGAGTTGATAATAATACACTATTTACTAGTTACAGATACAACAATTCAAATATTAACTATGAAGATGGTACTTTAATACAAAATTTAACTACTTTTAAAGTTGGTACAGATTTGATAAAGCCTTATAAAAACTATATTCATAGTATGAATTTAAGCTTTAATTATGAAATACCAGATAATCTTCATAAAGATGGAGATTTATACAATGTAACAGTAAAAAAGGAGAATGATTTAGCAAAGTTTAAAGAGCTAAAAACTTTTCCAACTATTCAAAATAAAAAAAGAGCTATTTTAAGATTAAATCAATCTATTTATGCCAAAAATAGTCATAAGCAGATTATTAATCACCAGTTGAGTCAAACTATTTATTATGATAAAAATGATAATGCAAAACTACAAGATTTAGAGAACTATTTAAGATTAAACTCTAAATATACAACTATTTCTGGTAAAGTTGTATATAATGCTGAAGATAAAAAGATAGTTGAAACTAGTCTTGATGGTACTTTTGATTTTGAAAACTTTAGTGTAACAAGTGGTTATTATAGCTCTGTAAAAACTAATAATGAGTTTTTTAGTAGAGATGACTTAGAATCTTTTAGGCTTGATGCAAAATATAATTTTAATAAATATTATTCAATGAGATATTATGAAAATTATGATTTGCAAGAGAAGATTAGAAATAGACAAGGAGTTGGTTTTTCTATAAATGAGAGCTGTTGGAGCTTAGATTTGAGGTATGAAAGAGAGATAACTCCAACTTCAAGTAGTAGTTATAGAAGTAGAGAACAGGATATAGTTTATGCTACTTTAGTTTTAAAACCAATTGGTGGAATTAGTCCAAATTATAAGGTATATGATAGTGAGCAAAGATAAAATATTTTTCAAAGATAGAAAAGAGGCTGCAAAGCAACTTCTTGAAGTTCTTCCACTTGATTCAATGAGACTTGAAGAGTGGATTGTAATATCTAGTTCTTATGGCGGTTATGAAATTGCTAAAATTGTTGCAGAAGCATTAAATGCAAAATATGAAATAATGTTTAATGAAAAAATTTATGCTCCAAATAATGATGAGTGTGAAATAGCTGTTGTAACAGAGTTAGAAGAGGTTTTAATACATGAAGAGCTTGTAAAATCATTTGATATAAATCTAGATTTAATATATTTGTACTCAAAAGAGATTTTTGAAAATAAAATAAGACCAAATATCTTTAAATTTAGAGCAGGTGAGAGATTACAAAAATTACACGGTAAGAATGTTTTAATAGTTGATGAAGATGTAAATGTTGGTTTGGTTATGATGGCTTGCATAAAAACTATTATAAATCAAAAAGTTAAGTCTATTAGTGTAGCAACTCCTATTCTATCAACCACTAGTATAAAAGCAATTGATGCAATTACAGATGATCTATATTATGTAAAAAATTTAGATCACTATATAGAGGGTAACTTTTATTATGAAAATTTAAATAGTTTAACTATAGAAGATATTGAAAAAATTAAAAATGAAGGATAAATAAATATGGCAATAGTATGCGAATTGGAATTAAATAGACAAAAAGAGATTTTTGAGTTTGAAAAAGTAGCAAAGCAGGCAAATGGTTCTGCTCTTGTTAAAGTAGGAAATTGTGTGGTTTTAGCAACTGTTGCATCTGAATTTGATAATCCTGTTAGTGAAGATTTTACTCCATTAACTGTTCAATATATTGAAAAAACTTATGCTGCAGCAAAACTGCCTGGAGGATTTATCAAAAGAGAAGGAAAACCAAGTGATTTTGAAACATTAACTTCAAGAGTTATAGATAGAAGTTTAAGACCACTTTTTCCTAAAGGTTTTGTTTATCCAACAACAATTACAGTTATGGTTTTAAGTTCTGATAAAGATGTTGATTTACAAGCAATCTCTTTAAATGCAGCTAATGCAGCACTTTATACTTCAAATTTACCTATTAAAAAGTCTGTTTGTGGAGTTAGGGTTGGAAAAATAGATGAGAATTTAATTATTAATCCAACTAAAGAAGATTTAGAAAAATCGACTTTAGATCTATTTATAGCTGGTTCAAAAGAAGAGTTGTTGATGATTGAGATGAAAACAATATCTTCTTTAAATGATTCAAAACATCTTACAAATGAGATGGAAGAGTCTGTTTTAGTTGATGCTATAGCTTTTGCACAAGAAGCACTAAAAAAAGCAAATATTTCATATGAGACAAATTTCGAAAAAGCTTGTAAACAAAAAGCAAATGTTGAACTTATTGAATTTTCAATAGCTAAAGAGATAATTGATTATGTAAGAGATAATTTTTCAGCAGATATAAAAATGGCTATAAAAAAACTAGCAAAAAGTGAAAGAGCTGTTGAATTAAAAGAGCTTGCAAAAGAGATATCAAAAAATGATTATTGCCTTAAAAATGAATTAGAGTTTTCAACAATTTATGAAGCTGTTAATATTGTAAAAAGAGAAATAGTTAGACAGATGATTGTAAATGAAAAAGTAAGAGCAGATGGAAGAGGACTTAAAGATGTAAGACCAATATCTATTGAGACTAATATTCTTCCTTCAGCTCACTCATCTTGCCTATTTACAAGAGGAGAGACACAAGCACTTGTTATTGGAACTCTTGCTGGAGCAAAAGATGGTCAAATGTATGAAGTTTTAGCAGATAGATCTACATCTATGGAAAATTTTATGGTACATTATAACTTTCCAGGTTTTAGTGTTGGTGAAGCAAAACCTATTTTTGGTGTTGGAAGAAGAGAGCTAGGGCATGGTAATTTAGCTAAAAAAGCTTTAGAGGCAACTATTAATCCAAACTTTAAAGATACAGTAAGATTGGTTTCTGAAATTTTAGAATCAAATGGTTCATCTTCAATGGCAACTGTTTGTGGTGGTTCAATAGCTTTAAAAGCAGCAAGAGTTCCAATTTCAAACTTAGTTGCTGGTGTTGCAATGGGAATGGTTGTTGAAGGTGATAAATACTCTATTCTAACAGATATTATGGGACTTGAAGATCATGATGGTGATATGGATTTTAAAGTTGCTGGAACAGTTAATGGTATTACAGCTTTACAAATGGATATAAAACTTGGTGGAATTGAGTTAAATGTTTTAAAAGAGGCACTTTTACAAGCAAAAGATGGAAGAGTTCATATTTTAAATATAATGGAAGAAGCATCAAAAAATATAACAGATAGCTTAGCTTTACCAAAAAGTGAAGAGTTCAATATCGATAGCTCAAAAATGATGATAGTTATTGGTAAAGGTGGCTCTACAATAAAAGAGATTATAGAAAAATATAGTGTAAATGTAGATTTAGATAGAGATAATGGTATTGTTAAATTAAGCGGTGAAGACTCTTCAAAAATAGCCGAAGCTACTGAATTTATCAAAGATTTAGTAAATAACTCAAACTCTTTTAAGCAGACCAATAAAATAGATTTTGAAAAAATATATAATGTAGATGAAATTGTACATGGAAAAGTAGAGAGATTGGTTGATTTTGGAGCATTTATTCTTCTTGAAAAAGGTGGTGAAGGATTGTTGCATATCTCAAAAATATCAAAACAAAGAGTTGAGAAAGCTAGTGATGTATTAACTCTTGGACAAGAGATAGATGTTAAAGTGCTTAAAATACAAAAAGATAGAATAGAATTGAGCTTAAACTAGAGGATAAATAATATTAAATTAATATTTTTTTTGGTACGATAGTAAAATTTTAAATGAAGATAATTAAGGGGTTTATATGGCCAAGCTTTTAATAGTAGATGACTCTACAATGTTAAGAGATATGTTAAACTATGCTTTAAATGAGGGTGGATATACTGATGTTGTTGAAGCTATTGATGGTGTAGATGGTTTAGCAAAAGCAAAAAGTGCTACTTTCGATTTGATTATAACAGATATAAATATGCCAAATATGGATGGAATTGATTTAGTTAGTGAATTAAGAAAAATTCCTCAATACTCAAAAACTCCTATCTTAGTTTTAACTACTGAAAGAAGTGATGAGATGAAGGCAAAAGGTAAAGTAGCTGGTGCTACAGGATGGATTGTTAAACCTTTTGTACCTGATCAGCTATTAAAAGCTGTAAATATTGTACTAAGCAAATAAAGAAGGGGGATAGTATGTCGTTTGATATTTCAAAATATAGAGAGATGTTTTTAGAAGAGGCTGTTGAGCTTTTTGAGTCAGCAGATAATGTTTTACTAGAAGCTGAAAATAATGGTAGTTTAACAGACGATGAAATGGGACAGCTATTCCGAGATGTTCATACACTAAAAGGTAGTGGTGCTTCTGTAGAGTTGGCTTATTTTGCAGAATTCACTCATGATGTTGAAAATCTTATGGATAAATTAAGAAGCCATAAAATAGAGTATAAACCAGAAATGGCTGAAACTTTAATTGATGGTTTAGATGTTATGAAAGAGATTTTAGAATTAGAAGTTGCAAATCAAATGACTAGAGAAAAATTTGAAGAGATGACTAAAGAACTTTTAGAAGAGATTAGAGCTTATTCAAATAGCGATAGCTCTTCTAAATCAACTACAAAAGAGAACCCTAATCCTCCTGAAGCATCTCAAAAAGTAGAAAGTGTAAAACCTCAAGAAAATAGTAATAATTCTAAAAAAGATTTTAGAAATAGAGCTTTTGGTATTTTTGCAGATGAAGAGGAAAATTCAGAGAGTTTTGGTTTCTTTGATGATAGTTATAATAGCTCTTCTAATGGTTCTGGATTTTTTGATGATATGCCTAAAATAACTCCAGATTCAGTAATGGAAATTGGTGAAAATAATAGCATAGATGAAAATGAATCAAATGAGAATAATAAAGTTAAAGATGATAACTCAAATCAAGAAGTTTCATCTGAAAATAAAAGATCAAGAGATAAAAATAAAGTAGGTAAAGAAGAGTCTAAAAAATCTATATCAAACAATAATAATAGTATTAGAGTAAACTTAGATAAAATTGATCTTCTAATGAACAATGTTGGAGATTTGGTTATAACAAATGCTATGCTTACTCAATTTTCTTCAACAATTGAAGAGTCGAAAATAAGAGGTTCTGTATTAGAAAGATTAGAACTTCTTGAAAGACATATTAGAGATATGCAAGATAGTATAATGAGTATTAGAATGGTTCCTATGGACTCTATTTATTCTAAATTCCCAAAAGTAGTAAGAGATATATCTAAAAAACTTGGTAAAAAAGTTGAGTTTAAACATTATGGAGATAATGTTGAAATAGATAAAGCTATGATTGAGGGATTAACAGATCCATTAATGCATATTATTAGAAACTCTTTAGATCATGGTATTGAAATGCCTGAAGATAGAGTAAAAGCTGGTAAGAGTGATACAGGAACAATATCTATATCTGCTGAGCAAGCAAATGGTCAAATGATTATTACAATTGAAGATGATGGTAAAGGTGTTGATAGTGAAAGAATTGCTCAAAAAGCTCTTGAAAAAGGACAAATAGATGAGCATCAATATAGTTCAATGTCAAATAATGAAAAAGCTCTTTTAATTTTTGGAGCGGGTCTTTCAACAGCTGATCAAATTACAGATATTTCAGGTCGAGGCGTGGGAATGGATGTTGTAAAAACAAATATTCATAAGCTTGGTGGGGTTATAAAACTTGATACTGAGATTGGAAGAGGAACTACAATTACAATTATGCTTCCTCTTACTCTTGCAATTCTTGATGGGCTTGATATTAGAGTAGGTGATCAAAAATATATTCTACCTCTTAGCTCAATTGTTGAATCTTTACAGCCAACAGCAGATATGATTAAAAAAATTGGAGATGGAACTCAAGATCTTTTGATGTTAAGAGAAGAGTTTATTCCTGTTGTTAAACTTCATAAGCTATTTGGACTTAAAAAAAGTTTTGAAAATTTAGAAGATGGTATGCTAATCGTTGTAAGATCTGGAAGTACTAAAGTTGCTTTATCTATTGATGAGTTCTTAAATCAACATCAGGTTGTTGTTAAACCTTTAGATAAAAACTTTAGAAGTGTTCAAGGAATTGGAGCAGCAACAGTTAGGGGAGATGGAAGTATCGGATTAATTTTAGATGTTCTAGGAATAATTGATGCACAAATTAAAATTGAAAGAAAAATGAATTCATCAAAAAAGGCATCATAAATTGATATGCGATACACAACACAAGATGTTCACAATAGAATAAAAAAGATTCTTTATTCTCTAACTGGTATTACACTTACAGATAATAAAGATATTATGATTTCTAATAGAATTGATAAATTAAAAAGAAATTGTAATAATTATGGTGATATTATGGAGCTTTTAAACTCTGTTGAAAATGGGCAAAATGTAACTGAGTTTATTAATACATTTACTACAAATAAGACACACTTTTTTCGTGAAGATTTTCATTTTGAAGATTTAAGAGATAGAGTTCTGCCTAATTTTGTAAACTCAAATAATCAAATATCAATTTGGTCTTCAGCAGCATCAACTGGTGAAGAGCCTTATTCAATTGCAATGACTATATTTGAAGCAAATAGTATTTTAAATTCAAATATAAAAGCAAATATCATAGCAACCGATATTGATACAAATGTTCTTCAATATGCAGCCGATGGAATATACAGATATAGTAAAGCCGAAAAAGAGTTTCCAGACTGGATAAAACCTCAAAAATATTTTAAAAGAAGAGTTCAAAAAACACTTACAAGTGAAGAGATCTTGATAAAAGTGAATGATGAATTAAAAAGATTAATTAGTTTTGGAATGTTAAATCTAAATGATACAAACTACCCATTTTCTAAAAATCAGTTCGATGTTATCTTTTGTAGAAATGTACTTATATATTTTTCAGCAGAAGATCAAAATATTATTCTAAAAAAAATATTTAAATATTTAAAAATTGGCGGAACATTATATCTTGGTCATTCTGAGAATCCACAGGATTTAATAAATTATGTAAAAAGAGTAGGTCAAAATATTTTTATTAAAGAGAAAGAGATAATATGATTATTGTGGGTAAAAAAGATGGTTCTATAGAAAAAGTTCCATCTTCATCCATATCACAAAAAATAAAAGGTTATGATACTTATACTGTTTTAGGTGGAGAGTTTGCAGTAGTAGCAGATGATAAAAACATAGCATTAAAGACCCTTTTAGGCTCTTGTGTTGCTTTAATGTTTTACGATAGAAAAAAAAAGATAAAGAGTATGAATCACTTTTTACTTCCTAACACTAGTGACAAAATTTATGATATGAAATATGGACTTTACTCTGTTGAAGCAATGCTAAATGAGATGTATAAACTAGGGTGCTTAAAATCAGATATTGTAGCAAAAATATCAGGTGGAGCTGATATTATGAATTTGAATTTAAAAAACTCAATAGGATCTAGAAATGTTGAGTTTGCTCAAGAGTTTTGCCAAAAAGAGGGCTTTAGAATTATCTCTGAGCATACAAGAGGAACTCATGGAAGATTGATACTTCTTGCAAATAATTTTGAAACATTTATTAAAGTTACTCAAAAAACTGAAACAGATAGTAAAATTGCTTCTAGTGAAAAATCATTACAAGTTGAAATTACTAAAGCACCTGTTATTAAAGAGTACCCAAGTGCGATTGAACTTTTTAACAAAAATAATAAAAAGCTTGAACCAAAAATGGAAATTGAGCTTTTTTAAAATATTTAGGATTATAATATATGTATACAGTATTAATAATAGATGATTCAGCTTCAATGAGAAGAATTTTAAAAGATATGATAAATTCAATAGATGAGTTTGAAGTAGTTGATGTAGCAAATGATGCTTATGAAGCTAGAGAAAAAATAAAAGAGTATGAGCCTGATTTGGTAACTATAGATATAAATATGCCAAAGATGGATGGCGTAACTTTTTTAAGAAATCTAATGAGACTTCACCCTATGCCAGCTGTTGTAATATCAGGAGAGGGTGTTAGAGGAAGTGATATTTTTGATGATGGAGCTGTTGGATTTATTCCAAAACCATCAACTGGTGAAAGTATGAAATCATTTGAATTAAGAATAAAAGATACTTTACTAAGTCTTACATTCTTACTAAAAAGATATACACTTAAAAAACCTCAAACTAAAAAGAAAAACTATACTCAAACTAAAAATGTAGATTATAAGGTACACCCAGATGAAGTTATTCCTTTAAGAGTAGCTCCTTTTGGTGGGCAAAAATTAATAGCAATTGGTTCATCAACAGGTGGAGTTGAGTCGCTATTAAGAGTATTTAGTAAATTACCAAATGATTTACCACCAATTTTAATAACTCAACATATACCATATGGATTTTCCAGCTCTTTTGCACAAAGATTAAATGATCATTCAGATGTTGATGTATGTGAAGCAAAAGATGGAATGATATTAAAAAGAGGGCATGCTTATTTGGCTCCTGGAAATATGCATCTAACAATTGAAAAGTATGGAAATGAGTTAAGAACAAAACTTCTTGATACAAAAAAGGTAAGTCAACATAAACCTAGTGTTGATGTACTTTTTAGGTCTGTAAATAATAGTGTAGGTGGATCTGCTATGGCTGTTATGATGACTGGAATGGGAGATGATGGAACTATTGCTATGAAAGAGTTATTTGATAATGGTGCTTATACAGTAGCTCAAAATGAGGCTAGTTGTGTTGTTTTTGGAATGCCTATGAAAGCTATACAAGCAGGTGCTGTTAAAGATATAATACATCTAGATGATATTGCACAATATATAATTGAGTTTTCAAGAGGAAAGCGTAAATAGTGAACTTATAAAACATATAGAAATCTATTTAATTTGACTATATGTTTTAGTTTTAGTATTGAAAACTATAATTTTCAAACTAAAACTAATATCTATTTTGATATACTCTTTTATAAAATTCATTAGCATTTAAATATAAAGGTAAATTATGAGATATGATTTAGATTTCAAAAATAGTTTTCAAGATACTCTACTTTTTTGGATGGAGAGATTTATAAGAAATAAATTAACAAATCTCTCAAATAGACAAGTTATACAAAAAGATAGATTAGCAACAATATTGCAGACTTTAGCCAAAGGGATAAAATCTATAGATGAATTAGAGTTATTGGTAAAAGATGCTAGAAATATAGGCTTAAGTGGAATAAATACATATTTTAACCCTCTTTTAAAGCTATACAAATATACAACAAATTTAGCTTTAGCATCAATGAAAGAGATTGATGAAGAGTTATTAAGTGATTTTTTAGCTACAGAAACAAGCTCTTTGTCGGATGCTACTAAAAAAAATCATAGAATTGCCCTACTATCTTTTTTCTCCTACATTGATAAACAGAATGAAAATGAAGATGGAAGTTCATATCTGTTTAAAATAGAGCTTAAAAATTGGGGTGGATTAAGTGGTAAAAGTGGTACAAAACTGCCCTCTTTTATGAATAAAGATGAGATTGATAGATTTTTAGATGCTATTGAAAAATTTGAGTTTTCAGAAAATACTGGATATAGAAATCGCCTTATTATAAAAATTATTATATACACAGGTGTTAGGGTTAGTGAAGTTTTAAATTTAAAAATAAAGGATATTTTTAATGAAAATGATGTTTATATGTTACAAATTAGAGGTAAAGGTAACAAACCAAGAGTTGTAATGATAAAAAAGCATATTATTGAGTATGATTTAAAAAACTGGTTAGATACAAGAATAAGCGATACTGATCTTTTGGTTTGTAATCAAAAAGGAGATAGATTAACTCAAGCATATGTTAGTAGAATTGTAGAAAATATTTTAATAAGTGCTGGGATTAGAAAAGAAAAAAATGGAGCACATATGTTAAGACATAGTTTTGCAACACTTTTGTACCAAAAGCATCATGATTTAATATTAGTTCAAGAAGCTCTAGGTCACTCAGATATAAATACAAGCCGTATTTATACACATTTTGACAAAGAGAGACTTAGAAAAACTACAGATATATTTTAAAAAAGTGTAGCTTCATCACTTAAGTTATTTTCAAATGATTCTAAATATATATTTTCATCATAATCTAAATATAGGCTAAAAGAGCCTATATTTAAGCTATTTTGTATATTTCTTTTATTTAAAAAGCTCTCAATCTCACTATTTGAAAAAAAAGTTTCAAGATGATATTCAGCTAAAGATGGAGAGAAATTATCTATTATGGTTTCTAAATGGAGAAAATTTTCTATATTAAATATAGAAAATAGATCATTCTTCTCTATTTGTTTTATCATTATTGCATAATTCCAAGAAGTGAAGATAGTCTCTCATCATTTAAATCCAACTTATTGCTATCTTTTTTTGGTTCCTCTTTTTGCTCAGGAGTAAAACTTAATAGATTATTATTCTCAGATGAGTTAGAATTATGATTACTCTCATCTAATTTATCTTCCAAAAACTCTTCAACTTGCGAGACTATCTCTTTATCATCCTCAATAGTATCTTTATTATCTATTTTTGTATCAGAAGATGTTTTACTACCTCTACTTAAAATATTTTCAATTTGTCCTAGCATTGTAGAGATTGTCTCTTTATCATCTTCTGTATTACTTTTTAACTCATTAACTTTTAATAGTAAAGAGCTATTTTCATCTTTTACAGATACTAATTCACTATTTGCTGCTTCAAGATTAACTTTTAGCTCCTCATTCTCTTTTTGAAGCTCTTGGTAAGCATCCATTAATCTATTTAATGCACTATTTAATTTTGAAATTGTTTCTGTATTTGTCATAGCTTTAAATCCTTTATTACTTATATAAAAATTCTAAAAGCATATTATTACAAAACTTAGCTAATAATTCCATCAATTTTTAGTAGAGAATCAACTTTTGGTTCTCTTTGTGCAAAATCATAAAAAAGTTTATCCATATTATAAGATCCTCCTTTGCTTAAAATTGTATTTTTATATTTTAAACCTAACTCTTTATTAAATATATTTCCAGACTCTATAAACATATAAAAAGCATCTGCACTAAGTACTTCTGCCCATTTGTATGAGTAATACCCTGCACTATATCCACCTGAAAATATATGAGAGAATCCATTTTGAAACTTATTATAAGATGGTGGAATAACTACTGCAAACTCTTCTCTAATTTGATTTAATAAATCTTGAACCTCTTTTTCTGTTTTGTATAGCTTTTGATGTAGTTTAAAATCAAACAATGCAAACTCAATTTGTCTTACTGTTGCCATAGATGATTGAAAATTTCTAGCTTTTATTAATCTATTTATAGCTTCATCATCCAAAGTTTCACCAGATTTGTAATGTTTTGCGAATAATTTTAAAACATCTCTATCATAAGAGAAGTACTCTAAAAATTGTGATGGAAACTCTACTGTATCCCAAGTAACTCCAGCAATTCCACTTACATTTACCTCTGCTACTTTACTTAATAGATGGTGCAAAGCATGTCCCATCTCATGAAACAAAGTTACAACATCGCTATGTCTTAATAAAGATGGAATATCTTTTGTAGATTGTGGAAAATTTCCAACTATATAAGCTGTTGGAAGCTTTGTATCACCATTTGAATCTATATAATAAGAGTGCCAATTATTCATCCAAGCACCACCTCTTTTATCTTTTCTTGACTCTAAATCTATATAAATTCTTCCAATAATTTTTCCATTTTCATTTAAATTGTAAACTTGAACTTTCTCATCCCAAGTTAAAGCATCTGTTTTTGTGAATTTAACTTCAAACATCTGCTCTAAAAAGTCAAAAAAACCTTTTAAAACTGAGTTTTGCTCAAAATAAGGTCTATAGTACTCTTCGTCAATATCATATTGAGCTTTTTTTAGCTTCTCAGAGTAATAAGCTAAATCACTTGGTCTAAAATCTTTTATACCATCTTTTAAAGCTAAAGATTTAACCTCTTCTAACTCTTTTTTTGCTTTCTCTTTTGCTTTTTTACCTAAATTTTCTAAAAAAGATATAACTTCATCTTCGTTTTTAGCCATTTTTGTAGCTAAAGACAAAGAAGCATAATTTTTAAAACCTAATATTTGTGCCTCTTCATATCTTAAAGCTAATATCTCTTCTATTAATTTACCATTTTCACTAGCTCTTGTTGTATATGCTTTGTAAAGTTGTTCTCTTTTATCTCTTGATGTTCCATATGTCATATATGCAATGTAAGATGGCATATGTAAAGTAAACTTATATTTAGTAGTTCCATTATCATCAAATTTTGCCAATTCTAAATCAGATTCTGGCAACTCTTTTACATCCTCAAAATTTTCAATTATAAGTTCATAACTATTTGTAGCATTTAAAAGATTTTGTGAAAATTTATGTGACAGCTCACTAAGCGTTAAATTTATCTCTTCAAGTCTTTTCTTTTTATTATTTTCTAATTGACAACCTGATAATTCAAACTCTCTAATCTCATTTTCAAGCACTTTATTTTGTATATCATTTAAAGTACTTTTTTCTTTAAACTGTATATCTTTTAAAGCACTATAAATATTTTCATTTTGACTTATCTCACTTTCATATTTAGAGATAATAGGAAGGCACTCTTCATGCACTTTTGAAGTTATTTTTGAATTCTTTACAGAATCGATATGAAATATAGGAGTTATAAATTCGTTAATATTCTCCCCTATTTCTTGAAATAAAGTAACAAAGTTTTTGTATGTTTTATTCTCTATTTTTAAAAGCTCTTCTATTTTATTTCTGCTAATATCCAATAACTTTTCTAACTCTTTGCTAGAGTTCTCAAAGTTTTCTAATTTAAATTCTTGAAACATTTTTATCCTTTTTAATATTTAAATTTTAGAGTAAAACCTCTATCAAATTTTTCATAATCTTTGTAAAATTCATAGAATTCTACACTAAACTCTTTAAAATACTCCTCTAAAGGACTCTTTTGATCATAACCCATCTCACAAAGTAAATATGGAATTTTTCTTATAAATGTGTTTTTTATAATATCTTTTAATAGCTCATCTCCAATTTCACCACCAAAAAGAGCATTTTTTGGCTCAAATGAAACATTTTTTGGTAAAACATAACTATTTTTTATATATGGTGGATTTGAAATAACCATAAAAATATCATTTTCTTTAACATTTTCAAATAAATTACTATGTATAAAATTAATTTTATCTTCAACATTGAATTTCTTAGCATTTCTACTAGCTAAAGATAGAGCCTTTTCATTTATATCAACAGCTGTTATCTCAATATTATCAATCAGTATTGCTAGTATTACAGATATTATCCCGCTTCCTGTACCTATTTCTAAAACTTTTATGGGTTTATCTTTGTATTTTTCTACATTTTTTAATTCAAACTCTATGATATCTTTTGCATTATCAACTAAAAGTTCTGTCTCTGGTCTTGGTATTAAAACACCCTCTTGCACAATAAAACTCTCTCCATAAAAAGATGCTCTATTTGTAATATACTCCAAAGGAAAATTTGTAGCTCTTTTTTTTACTAATTTCTCTAACTCTTCTAGTTTTGTAAAACTATTATCATAGTTAAGATGTAACCAAATTACATTTTTTTCCAACAAATGCATTATTAATATCTCAACCTCTTTTGCTGGAATATGTGTAATATCTTTTAAATATATTGCGTATTTTTTTACGCACTCTTTTATTGTCATTTTTATTAACCTTTTAATCTAAAATATATAAAGCTAACTCATCTGCTAATAGAAAATTATTATTGTAAACCCTATTTTCAGATATACAAACTCTATTTATCTCTAATAAATCTTCTATTTTTCTAAGTTCACTATTTGTAAATATTTCTAAATCTACACCAAACTTACATCTAAAACCTAACAAAACCTTTTCGCTTTTTATATCTTCATTTGTTAATTTTTCAATATCAACTAATAAAGGATTTGCAATATAGTCCTCTATACTTTTTTGTGAATACTCTCTTTGTTTATCAATAAAAGCAACAGCTCCAGCACCAACTCCTAAATACTCATTGTGACTCCAGTATCCGTAGTTATGCTTTGATTCATATTTGCTCTCTTTTGCAAAATTTGCAATCTCATATTGATTAAATCCTATATTTTTTAGATATTCAAAAATCTCATAAGATAAATCTTCATCATCAATCTTTAAGCTTCTGCTTCTTTCTTGAAGCTCTTTTTCCTCTAAAAAGAATTTTGTATCTTTTTCAATTATCAAAGAGTATGCACTTATATGCTCAACTTCTAACTCTAAAATTGTATCAAAATCCTTTTTTAAACTTTCGAAACTATCATTTTGAACACCATAAATTATATCGCAATTAATACTATTAAAACCTATACATTTTGCATTTTGTATAGCTTTAATAGCATTATCTCTATTGTGATTTCTTCCTAATGTTTTTAACTTTTTATCATCAAAACTTTGAACTCCAAAACTAATTCTATTTACACCTAAATCATACATTCCTTGAAGCCAATCTTGTGTTGCAGAGTTTGGATTAGCTTCGCTTGTAATTTCACAACTATCTTCTATGTATGGTTTTAATAAATCAAAAATATCTTTAAATAAAGATGGTTTTATAGTTGATGGAGTTCCTCCACCAATAAAAACCGTTTTTAGTTTTCTATTTTTATCTCTTAAATGTCTGTTAATATTATTTTCAAGCTGAATTTTTAGAGCTTTCATATAGTTTTCTTTCAGATTTGACTTTGAAGTATATGAGTTAAATGCACAGTAAAAACATTTGCTATCACAAAAAGGTATATGTATATATAAAAGCAATTTTTAATCCTATATTCTATAAAATATCGCTCTTATTATAAGGAAAAATAGATTTATGGCTAATAAAAAAGAGAATGAAAAAGAGAAAAAAAATTTAAGACCAAATGTAGCAGCAATTATACTATCTTCTAAATATCCACAAAAGTGTGAAATTTTTATCGCTTCAAGAGTTGATATAAATAATGCTTGGCAATTTCCTCAAGGAGGAATTGACGAGGGTGAGAGTTCAAAAGATGCTCTATTTCGTGAACTTGAAGAGGAAATTGGAACAAAAGAGGTTGAAATAATTGCTGAATATCCAGATTGGGTATCATATCTTTTTCCACCTGTAATAGCCCAAAAAATGTATCCTTTTGATGGGCAAAAGCAAAAATACTATTTGGTTAAATTAAAAAAAGGAGCTAAAATAGATATAAATACTCACACTCCTGAGTTTAGTGAGTATAAATTTGTATCTACAGAAGATATTTATAATCATATAACTTTTTTCAAAAGAACTGTATATAAACAGGTTTTGAAATATTTTAAGCAAGAGGGATATATTTAAATGAAGGATGAAAATAGATGTTAAAAGTTTTAAAATTTGGTGGTACAAGTGTTGGTACGCTTGAAAGAATTGCTAATGTTGCACAGATTATCAAAAAGATAAAAGATGAAGGTCATGATGTTATTGCAATTGTTTCAGCAATGAGTGGAGAGACAAATAAGCTAATAGAGTATGCTGAATACTATAGCAAAACTCCAGATTCAAGAGAGCTTGATATGCTTTTAAGTTCAGGTGAAAGAGTTACTTCAGCCCTACTTTCAATTGCATTAAATAGTATTGGATATAAAGCTGTTTCAATGACAGGAAGAGAAGCTGGTATTATGACAACAGCAACTCACACAAAAGCAAAAATTGAAAAAATTGATACAACAAAGATGAAACAAGCTTTAAGAGATGGAAATACAATCATAGTTGCTGGATTTCAAGGAGTTACACTTGATGGTTCAAGAGTAACAACACTTGGTCGAGGTGGAAGTGACTTATCTGCTGTTGCAATTGCAGGTGCTATTAATGCTGATGTTTGTGAGATTTATACAGATGTTGATGGTATTTATACAACAGATCCACGAATTGAACCAAAGGCTAAAAAATTAAAAAAAATATCTTATGATGAGATGCTAGAACTTGCAAGTTTAGGTGCAAAAGTTCTACAAAATAGATCTGTTGAGATGGCAAAAAAGTTAAATGTAAATTTAGTATCAAGAAGTAGCTTCACTCCTGAAGTTGAAGGAACATTAATAACAAATGAAGAGGAAATTATGGAAAAACCAATAGTAAGCGGAATAGCTTTAGATAAAAATCAAGTTAGAGTTGGAATGTATGGTGTTGTTGACAAACCAGGTGTTGCTAGCGCAATTTTTACAGCTCTTGCAGATGCAAATATAAATGTTGATATGATAGTTCAAACAAGAGGTCTTGATGGAACAACAGATTTAGACTTTACAGTTCCAACAACAGATTTAGAACTTTGTAAAAAAGTTATGGAACAGTTTAAACCTCAAGCTAAAAATATTGATTATAATGAGGCTATTTGTAAAGTTTCAATAGTTGGAGTTGGTATGAAATCTCATACAGGAGTTGCTTCAAAAGCATTTACAGCTATGGCAAATGAAAATATAAATATTAGAATTATCTCTACAAGTGAGATTAAAATATCTATGATTATTGATGAAAAATATGCAGAACTTGCTGTTCGTGCACTTCATGATGCATATGAGCTGGATAAATAAAAGTGCAAGAGTTTTTAAACTGGACAGTTGATACAATAAGGCAAGATAAAATAATCTCGCCTTGGCTAGAGGAGAAAAAATTTGAATGGACTCCTTTGGTGTCAAAAAATATTATAAACGTACTGGATAAAAACTTCTCTGTATTAATTATCACAGATAGCGATAGAGAGTGGTTTTTAAACTACATTTTATCAAATATAAATCTAACAAAATATAATAGACCTTTTTTGCCATACTATGATTTTAGAGCATTTTTTAAAAATATAAATAGTATTCGTTCAGAAGAGGATATTTCAAATATAAAAGATATGTTAAAAATATCTTTTCCAAATGGCTACTGTTTTTGGTATATTGGCAAAAGTCAAGATCCAAGGGCAACTTTAGCAAAAGTTACAAAGAGTTCTTTTTTGTGGATATTTGATGAAGAGAGACAAGGTGCAATAAATCTAAAATCAAATGATGAGGAGCTTGATATAAAACTTCTTCAGATGTTTAGATTATATAATAAAACAATTAGTGCAGCACTTTTTGCACAAATAAATGTAGAGAATTAAATTTTGCATCCGCTACAAAGATCCTCTATTTTAGTTGTAAATAGTATAGATACATCTCTTGAGGAGATATTGGCTTTTTATCCAAGCCACTTTACAAGAGTTATAAAAAATAGTGAAAAAAATGAGTTTCAAATAGTTGATGCTCAAAATGCAATAAAAGAGGCATATATTGCTACAAATGAGACAAAATATATATTTTTATGTGGAGCAACATTTAGAAGTGAAGCTCAAAATGCTTTATTGAAAGTTTTAGAAGAACCACCTTTAAATATTGTTTTTATTATTCTTGTAGAATCAAAAAGTTCAATATTACCTACAATTCACTCAAGACTTTTATATAAAAATCTAAAACAATCTGTTTTGGAAGAGGATATAGATTTAGATTTAAAATATTTGGATTTAAAAACTCTTTATAATTTTGTTAAAGAGAATCAAAGAATTTCAAAAGATGAAGCTATAAAACTTGTTGGAAAGCTAGTGTTGAAAATAAACAAAGATAAAATTAGTTTAAACGAAGATGAGCTAGAGAGTTTTTCAAAAGCAATAACTCTTTTAAATTTAAACTCAAGACCAGCTCCAATTTTAGCATATCTACTACTTACAATTTTAGAAAAAGAGAGACAATGAAAGCTTATAAACTATCTTTAAATGATATTAATAAATTTTTAGAAAATCTACAATGTGATAGTGGTGGCATTAAGATTATGTCAAAAAAAGCTAAAGTGCACACACTATTTATAAAAAATTTACATGTTGGAGCTGCAAATATTTTAAAACAAGATGCCTTATCTATTGGTGCTGATTTAGCAGTTCCAAGAGGAGTTGTAATTGCAAAAGAAAAATATGTTGATGCTCTTTTAATAGGAACTACAAAACATTTTGAAACACTTGCAAGAAAAGAGTTAGCACAACCTTTTGGATTGAAAGAGTTAGCAAAAGTTTTAAAAGATTTTGTAAAAGAGCAAAAATACTCTACAAAAATCATGGGTGTTTTAAATGCAAATGAAGACTCATTTTTTAAAAATAGTAGATTTGATAACTCTCAAGCATCTTTTAAAATTGAAAAAATGATTGAAGATGGTGCAAATATAATTGATATTGGGGCAGTTTCAAGCCGTCCTGGAAGTTTACCTGTAAGTTCTGACGAAGAGTTAAATAGAATCAAAGATATTGTTCAAACAATATATAAAAATAGATATTTTGAAAAAGTTGATTTCTCTATTGACTCTTATGAACCAAAAGTAATAGAGTATGTTTTAGATCATGGATTTAAAATAGTAAATGATATTACAGGTTTAGAAAATGATGAAGTTTGTAAACTTACTGCAAAATACAGTGCACAAGCAGTTATTATGCATATGCAAAATAATCAAACAAATATGCAAGAAGATCCTTTTTATGAAGATGTAATAGTTGAAATTGATGACTTTTTTAAACAAAGAGTTGAAAAAGCAAAAAGTTTTGGAGTTGAGGATATAGTTTTAGATGTTGGAATTGGTTTTGGAAAAACTTTAAAGCACAACCTACTTTTACTAAAAAATTTAGAACATTTTAAACATTTTGGATATGAACTTTTAATTGGAGCTAGTAGAAAATCTATGATAAATATGATAACTCCAACAGAAGTTTCAGACAGACTCCCAGGAACTTTATCAATTCATTTAGAATCTCTTAGAAATGGTGCATCTATTATTAGATGTCACGATGTTAAAGAGCATTTTCAAGCAATTAAAGTTTTTGAAGCAATACAGAATATTAATTAAATTCTATATCGCTTCTAGTTTTTACTCTTTAATTATTGTAATTACCAACTCTCCAACCACAAATCCAAATTTTTTCATTTTTGAGTGATTAATAATTACACCATCATCTTGTAGATGAAGCCAATCTTGAACACTTAAATCAATAGTTGAGCTTTTATATGGAGTTCTCATAACATAATCAATCATAACTGTATTTCCATTTGCAATCATAGAGCTTTCTCCTACTATATCATTAGCAGTTGCTATAAATTTTTTATTTTCAATTGGTTTTAGAGTCCAAACTCTTTTCATCTCTTCACCATCATCATAAACAAAGAATTCATCTAAAGTTCCAATACCATTTTTATCCCAAGAACCAATCATCTCTCCTTTGAAACTTCTAATAATCTTTCCACTTCTATCTTTTACGATTCCATAAGCTCTTAATTTTCCATTAAAATACTCTTGAGGAATAAACTCTGGTTTTGTATTGTTAAAAGCTTCAAATCTGTTTTGTTTTCACTTTTTAAGTTCAAAAAATCTTTTGAATTTTCAATATCTCTTGAGCTTGCAACTACTTTAAAACCATTTTTTTAATATCTTTTTCAATATCACTTGTTTTTGTACTAGGAGCATATCTTTTTACCACTTTACCATTTTTATCAACTAAAAATTTTGTAAAATTCCATTTTATAGCCTCTGTTCCTAAAACTCCTTTTGAACTCTCTTTTAAAAATTTATATAAATCATGAGTATTCTCTCCATTTACATCAATTTTACTAAACATTTCAAACTCTACACCATAAGTTAATGAGCAAAACTCTTTAATCTGCTCTTCTGTTCCTGGTTCTTGTGATAAAAACTGATTACAAGGAAAACCTAAAACTGATAATCCTCTATCAAAATATTTTTTATGTAACTCCTCTAAACCCTCATATTGGTTTGTAAAACCACATTTACTAGCAACATTTACAATTAACATTACTCTATTTTCATACTTTTTCATAGTAAAAACTTTACCATCTATATCTTTTACTTCAATATCATATATACTCATATTTTCATCTCCTAATAAAGTTGTTATAAACAAAAAAAGTCCCAAAATAAATCTCATATCTTAATCCAATAGCTCCACTTTTGTATGTTTTGGAGTTATTAGTTTAATATTATTTGTATCAAGATGAAAATCAAATAGCTCTTTTGCACTACAATCTATTAAAGTAGTTTTTTCAAATGTTTGCATATTTATAGTATCTCATGTAAAGTGTTTGCTTTTTTCATCCACTCTTCAAGCTCTTCATAATCTTCATTTTCAATCATTTTTTTAGCACAAGATAGTTGATTTTCAAAAGATTTTATAGATTCAAGAAGGTTTTGTCTATTTTGTTTAAATATATCCTTCCACATTATTGGACTTGATTTTGCAATTCTACTCATATCTTTAAATCCACCAGCTGCAAGAGCAATTATCTCTTTTGGATTTTGATGACTCATTACTGTATTTGCAAGAGAAAAAGAGATAATATGAGGTAGATGTGATATGTAACAAGCATTTATATCGTGTTCATGGCTATCCATAACCACAATTCTCATACCAATTTCTTGAAAAATCTTAAATGCTCTATTTACATGTTTATTTGCATTTGCCTCTAAATCACAAAAAACTACAGTTTTTCCTTCATATAGGTTATCAATTGCAGCTTTTGGTCCAGATTTTTCAGTTCCAGTCATTGGATGTGCTGCTATAAAATTCTCTCTTATTTGTGGTGGTATATTTTTTATAATATACTCTTTTGTTGAACCCATATCAATAATTGTTGTATCTTTTTTTATATCAATAAAGCTTGGAAACATAGATATAATTGCATCTACTGGAATTGATAAAATTATTACATCACAAATATCTTTTAAAGTATTTAAATCAACCAATTCATCAACAAGCCCTAGCTCTTCTATCTCTTTTCTGTTTTTTTGGCTATTTGTAAAACCATATACTTTTGATGCAATACCATATCTTTTTACAGCTTTTGCAAAAGATCCACCCATAAGTCCTAATCCAATAATTCCAATCTTCAAAATCTATATCCTTATATTTCTTTAAATAGAGCAAATTATACCCTACTTTAGATTTATGTAAACAATATTTGGATATATTATTGCTTTATTTTTTAAAGGATTTTTTTGAAAAGATATCTATTTTTATTTGGATTAAGTCTTGGGTTTATTGAAGCTGAAGTAGTAAAATCTATTGAGTATGAAGGTGTTAGCAGATTATCACAACAAAGTTTAAATGAAACAGTTGATATTAAAGCTGGTGATAAGCTTGACGAAAAAAAGTTAAATATTGCTTTAAAAAAACTTTTTAGTTTTGACTATTTTGATGATATTTATATAGAGGATAAAGATGGTGATATTAAATTTGTTTTCAAAGAGAAACCATCTATTGCTAAAGTTGATATAAAAGGTTATAAAACAAGAAGTGAAGAGAAAGATGCAATAATTAAATTAATTAAACTAAACAAAGGTTCAATGTATAGCGAAAAAAAGATAGACGAGGCAAAAAAAACACTTTTATCTATTCTTGAATCTGAAGGTTTTATAAACTCTGTTGTTGAAGTTGATATAGAGAAATTAAATGAAGAGTCACTAAGCATTATAATCAATGTAAATAAAGGTGATGAGATAATTATTAAAGATGCAAACTACTATGGTGCAAAACAACTAACTCAAGAGGAGTTTAACACTGTAACTGCAAATAAAGAGAAACAGTGGGCTTCTTGGTGGTTTGGAAGAAGTAGTGGTGAACTTAAAATTGATCAACTAAAGTATGACTCAAGAAGAATGAATGATTTATATTTTGAAAGAGGTTTTTTAGATGCAATAGTTCAAGAGCCATATATGAGTATAGATTTTGCATCAAATCAAGCAAATATGAACTTTTTTATAACTGAAGGTGAGCCATATACTACAAGTGATATTAAAATATTTATAGACTCAACTATTGTTGATCCAGAAGATTTATATAAAAATTTAAGATTAAAAAAAGAGAAGATATTTAATATCGCTCAACTAAGAAGAGATCAAGAGTATATTAGAACCAAAGTTGCAGATAAGGGTTATGCCTATGCTGAAGTTTTATTTGATCTAAAAAAAGATGAAATTACTCATAGAGTTGATGTAATTTTTAATGTAATTCCAGGTAAAAAAGTTTATATAAATGATGTTAAAATTTCAGGAAACACAAGAACTCTTGATAGAGTTATTAGAAGAAATGTACTATTAGCACCCACTGAATTATATAGTTTAACAGATATAAATGACTCTAAAAATAGATTAAGAAGAACAGGCTTTTTTGAAGATGTAATTTTAGAAGAGAAAAGAGTTAGTGAAGATAAAATGGACTTAATTGTAAAAGTTGTAGAAGCACCAACGGGAAGCTTAATGCTTGGTGGTGGATATGGCTCTTATGATAAATTTATGATAAATGGTTCAATTAGTGATTCAAATATATTTGGAAGTGGATTAAGACTTGCTTTAAGTGCTGATTTATCAAGTAGATCTAGTGTTTATGATTTAAGTTTAAGTAATCCATCTATTAATGATAGTGACTACAATGGACAAATCTCTATTTATAGAAAAGATTATGAGATTAGAAAATCAAGATATGATGAAGATTTAAAATCAACTGGTTTGTCTTTGGGTCTTGGTAAAGAGGTTGTTAGAAATACTTATGTGGGAGCTACTTATAGTTTAGATTTTATAAAAGAGAGCTATACAAATTATGATAGTAGCGTTCCAAAAGATAGAAGATTTCAAGATGCTGATTATATAAATAGTTCAATTACTCCTTATATAAACTTTGATAATACAAACGACTACTACTTTCCAACACAAGGATTTAGAGCCAATGCTTCTGTTGAGTATGCTGGAATTGGTGGAGATTCAAAATATGTAAAACCAAGTACAATTATAAGATACTACTACTCTTTGGAAGATTTAACTGAATTTGATTGGGTAATAAGATTAAAAACTCAAGCTAGAGTTTTAATAGATAACGGTCAAATAAATCAAGGAGACTCTTTATATCTTGGAGGTCCTAGAACTTTAAGAGGATATAAATCTTATGCATTTCCTAAAAATAATGATGGATATAGAGAAGATCCATATACAAAAATGTGGGCAAATAGTGCTGAAATTAGTTTTCCTTTAATAAAGAGTGCAAAAATGAGATGGGGAGCATTTTATGATTATGGAATGATTGGGAAAGATAGTTTTAGTGAAATAAAAAGAGCTGGAACTGGAATTTTACTTGAGTGGATCTCTCCTATGGGACCATTACAGTTAATATTCTCTAAACCACTTATGAAAGAAGAAGGTGATGATACATCATCTTTTGAATTCTCTTTTGGAGCGACTTTTTAATATGAAAATAGATTTTAGTAAAAGATTAACAAACCAAGAGGCACTTTATTTAATTAAAAATGCTCCTCTTTTAGAATTAGCAAAGCTAGCAAGTGCAAAAAAACTTGAACTTCATCCTGAAAAATTAACTACTTTTATAGTTGATAGAAATATAAATTATACAAATGTTTGTTGGGTTGATTGCAAATTTTGTGCATTTTATAGACACAAAAAAGATGATGATAGCTATGTTTTAAAATTTGATGAGATTGATAAAAAAATTGATGAACTATTAGAGATTGGTGGAACTCAAATACTATTTCAAGGTGGAGTTCATCCAAATTTAAAAATTGATTATTATGAAGATTTAGTTGAACATATTAGTAAAAAATATCCTCAAATTACAATTCATGGCTTTTCATCTATTGAGATTGATTTTATAGCAAGAGTTTCAAAAATATCAAAACTTGAGGTCTTAAAAAGACTTCAAGCAAAAGGCTTAAGCTCTGTTCCAGGAGCTGGAGCTGAGATTTTAAGCGATAGAGTAAGAGATATTATTGCACCTAAGAAACTTGATACTGCTGAATGGCTAAAAGTTCATGAAGATGCGCACTCTATTGGAATGAAAACAACTGCAACTATGATGTTTGGAACAGTTGAAACAGATGAAGAGATAGTTGAACATTTTGAACATATTAGAAAACTTCAAGATAAAACAGGTGGATTTAGAGCATTTATTATGTGGAGTTTTCAAGGAGAAAATACAAAACTTTTAGAAGAGTATCCAGATATAAAACCTCAATCTCCAAATAGATACTTAAGACTTCTAGCAGTTGCTAGATTATATTTGGATAACTTTAAAAATCTTCAAAGCTCTTGGGTTACACAAGGCTCATATATTGGTCAAATGGCACTAAAGTTTGGTGCAAATGATTTAGGAAGCACTATGATGGAAGAGAATGTTGTAAAAGCAGCAGGTGCAGTTAATAGAATGAATCAAGATGAGATGATTAGACTAATCAAAGATATTAAAGAAATACCAGCAAAAAGAGACACGGCATACAATATTTTAGAGAGATTTTAGTACAATGCGAAAATTATTTTTAAGATTTTTTATAATATTTTTAATTTTTCAAGGAACATTAATGGCAGTGATAAAAAAAGATATAAATATAAATGGTGTAACTATACCAGTTATTTTTGAAGAGCAAAAATCTCTTCCTATTTTAAATCTACAACTAATTTTTAAAAATAGTGGTTTTTCAAAAGATAATTCAAATATTGGAGTTGCATATTTATCTTCAAGAGTTTTAAACGAAGGAAGTATGGATTTAAAATCAACAAAATTTGCAGAAGTATTAGATGAAAATGCAATTACTCTTCACAGCTCAATTGGATTTGAAACTTTAGTTTTAGAACTATCTAGTTTAAAAGAGAAAAACGATTTAGCAATAAACTTATTAAGTAAACTTTTAAAAGCTCCAAATTTAACAGCTGAAGCTTTAGAAAAAGTTAAAACTTTAGCTATTGGAAGTTTAAAAAGAAAAGAGAATGATTTTGATGATATGGCAAGTAAAGGCTTAAATGCCCTACTTTACAAAGGAACAGCACTTGCAAATCCAGCTAGTGGAACGCCTGAGTCAATCTCAAAAATAGATTTAAAAGATGTAGAGATTTTTTTAGAAAATAGCTTAACTTTAAACAACTTAACTATAGTTGCAGGTGGAGATATTAGCTTTGAAGAGTTAGAAAAAAAATTAACTCCTATATTAAAAGATTTAAAAGTTGGAAAAAGAGAGCCTAGTTTAAAAATTGATTTTGTTTCAAAAAATCAAAAAGAAGAGATTATAAAAGAGACAGAACAAGCTTATATCTACTTTGGTTCAAACTTTAATGCATCTTCTAAAGATGAAGATAACTATAAAGCAAAAGTAGCTTCATTTATATTGGGTGGAAGTGGTTTTGGAAGCAGACTTATGGAAGAGATAAGAGTAAAAAGAGGTTTAGCATATAGTGCTTACTCATCAATTTCAATAAATAGAGCGTATTCAAGCTTTAATGGTTATTTACAAACAAAAAACGAAAGCTCAAATGAAGCAGTTGAGATAGTTAAATCTTTGGTAAAAGATTTTGTAAAAAATGGTGTTACACAAGATGAGTTGCAAGCTGCTAAAAACTTTTTAAGTGGAAGTGAACCTCTTAGAAGTGAAACTTTAGCTCAAAGATTAAATAGAGCATTTATGCTTGATTTTAGAGGTTTAAGTCTTGATTATCCAAAAATAGAGCTAGAGAAGATACAAAATCTAAAACTAGAGGATTTAAATAATTATATAAAATCTCATAGTGAATTAAATAATTTAACATTTTTTATTGTAAGGAAATAATTTTATGCTAAGATTTGCACCAAGCCCAACAGGAGATATGCATATAGGAAATTTGCGAGTTGCAATATTTAACTATATAGTATCAAAACAAAGAGATGAAGGTTTAATAATTAGAATTGAAGATACTGATAAAGAGAGAAATATTGAGGGAAAAGATAAAGAGATTTTAGAGATTCTAAATCTTTTTTCAATAGAGTATAAATCTGTTTTTTATCAAAGTGACAATCTTAAATATCATCAAAAGATGGCTTTGCAGCTTATGACTCAAAAAAAAGCTTTTGCTTGTTTTTGTAGTGATGAGAAGCTTGAAGAGTTAAAAGAAGAGAGTATTAAAAAAGGTATTCCTTTTAGATATGATGGATTTTGTGAGAATTTAAGCGATGAGACTGTTTTAAATTTTAATGCACCTTTTACAGTAAGATTAAAAAAACCAGATCATAATATTAAATTTACTGACCTTTTAAAAGGTGATTTTGATTATGCACCATTTGATGTTGATAGTTTTATTATTTTAAGACAAGATAAAACTCCAACTTATAATTATGCTTGTAGTGTTGATGATATGTTAATGGATATAAGTATTGTAATAAGAGGAGAAGACCATGTTTCAAATACTCCAAAACAGATACACATAAGAGACTCTTTGGGATATACAAAAAAAATAGATTATGTACATTTGCCAATCATATTAAATGCAAGCACAGGCAAAAAAATGAGTAAAAGAGATGATGCAAGTAGTGTAAAGTGGCTAATTGAACAAGGTTTCTTACCAAGTGCTATTGCAAACTATCTTGTACTTATAGGAAATAAAACTCCAACAGAGATTTTTACTCTTGAAGAGGCTATTTCTTGGTTTAAAATAGAAAACATCTCAAAAAGTAGTGCTAAATTTGATATTGATAAACT
Organism: Aliarcobacter sp.; assembly: GCF_041672065.1. NCBI lineage: Bacteria > Pseudomonadati > Campylobacterota > Epsilonproteobacteria > Campylobacterales > Arcobacteraceae > Aliarcobacter > Aliarcobacter sp. The sequence goes on from NZ_JBAZAH010000002.1 coordinate 50,974, forward strand.
AAGATTTATAAATAGAAAACATTTAGAGATGCTTGATGAGATGAGATTATCAAAAATTTTAGGATTTGCAGATAATGATATAGGAAAATTAGCAAAACTATATTTAGAAGAGACAAGTACAATAAAAGAGATAAAATCAAAACTTGACGATATTTTTAGTCATAAAACTTCACTAGAAGGTTTTGAAAGTGAGTGTCAAAAAATCAAAGATGCATTAAAAGATGCACCATATTTTGAGAATTATGATGATTTAAAAGATTATGTTGTTCAAAAAACAGAACTAAAGGGTAAAAATCTATTTAAACCATTAAGATATATCTTAACAGGTGTTGAAAATGGTCCAAATTTATCAGATATTTACCCATTTATTAAAAACTATTTAGGAGAGATTATAAAATGATAGATGCAATTATTGGCTCATTTTTAACTATATTTTTTACAATTATATTTTTATATAAGTGGATTGTAATTATTTCAGCACTTTTAACATGGGTTAGACCAGACCCTTATAATCCAATAGTTCAAATGCTTTATAGATTAACAGAACCTGTTTATGCAAAAATTAGACAATATATTCCAACAACTTTTGGGGGACTAGACTTAGCACCTTTAATTTTAATTTTTGCATTAATCTTTTTAGAGACTTTTTTACAAAAATTACTACTAGGTTGATATGTCTATAGTATTTAAAATATTTTTAGTTTTTGCTCTATTCTCATCTTTGTTTTCAGCCGATTTTATGGAAAAAGATTTCAAGGTAACTCTTGAGTGGCTTGAAAATAAACCAAAATCAAATGAGAGAGATTTTTTTATAGTTCAATTTTTAAACTATGATACAACTACAAAAGAGGAAGCACAAAAAGCCTATGATTTAAGAAGAGGTTATAATGCCTCTTTAGAAAAATTATATAATCAAAAATTTGCACAAGAGCTAAATGAAGAGGAAAAATTTTGTAAAAATGCAGATTTTAAAACTTTAATAAAACAAGATAGCTCTTGCATACAGACAGCTTTAGATTCAGTAAATAAACTATTTAAATTATCAAAAAAAGAGTTACACTATTTAATTCCAAAAATTAAAGATGAGAATTTAAAAGAGAATCTTCAAATATTGGCTTCAAAAAATATTTTTAAAGAGCTTTCGGTTAATAAACATAATAAATTTATAGAGTTTTTCTTTGCAACAAATGGTCAAGATAGACTTAAATATTTTAATAGAAAATTAACCAAAGAACTTTTAGAAAATATTGTTTTAGATAGAGATTTTGATAAATTTTTAAGAGTTGTAATTTTCAATAACGAATATAAAAATATCCAAAAATCACTTTATATTTTAAATCAAAACCAAAATCTTACAGCATATAACTCATTTTTACTTGGAATTAATGAGGTAAATCATAATAATAGTAAACTTGCAAACAATTTTTTTAAAATATCATATAAAAAATCATTTTTAAGAAGTCAAAAAGATAATGCCCTATTTTGGCTCTATTTAACAAGTGATGATAAAAATTATTTAGAAGAGTTGGCAAATAGTTATGATACAAATCTATACTCTTTGTATGCAAAAGAGATTTTAAATAAATATCCAACAAATATTATATATTCATTAGATACAAATAAAAATAGTTCTAGTTTTAATATTTATGATAGTTTTGCTTGGTTTGATATTAATAATGATGTAAGATCTGAGTTAAATGAAGAGAAACTTGCAAAATATTATGATATTTTAGATACAAAAGAGACAAAAACTCACCTTGCATATATTTTAGAAAGATATGATAACTTTAAAACTCAATATTTTTTAACTCCATATAGAGATATTATAAAAGAGCAAGGAATTTTTAAAGAGCTTTTAATTTATGCAATAGCAAGACAAGAGAGTCGTTTTATTCCATCTGCTATTTCAGTTGCTGGAGCTCAAGGAATTATGCAAATAATGCCATTTTTATCTGAAGATATTGCAAGAAGATTAAAAGAACCATACAATATTTACGAACAATTTATTCCAGAAAAAAATTTAAAATATGCTAGTTTTCATCTAGATAATTTAATAAAACAGTTTGACAGCAACCCTTTATTTGTGGCATATGCATACAATGGAGGAGCTGGATATACAAAAAATCAACTAAAAAAAGGTCTTTTTACAAAAACAAATAAGTATGAGCCATTTTTAAGTATGGAGATGATTTCATATCAAGAGACAAAAGAGTATGGAAAAAGAGTTTTAGCAAACTTTTATATATACAATAACTACTTAAATAGTGAAAATAAAATTTCACTATCAACTATTTTTCAAAATTTAAAACAGCCTCAGTAGTTTTTGGTTTTAAAACTAATTTTAGTTTTGAAACTTCCTCTTTGTTATTAAAAGAGATTAAAAAATATTGCCCCCAAGAGTTTTTTAACATAAACTCATCATATTTTTTACCATCCTTATCTAAAAGCTCAACACTTTTTGGAGTTTGTCCATTTAATAAAACTTCATAACCATTTTTTCTATAATCTTGCTCTTCAAGAGCTGTAAAATATGTATAAACCAAAAAAATATCTTCACTGTCATCTATCTTTTCATCAACTTTATTTAGATGAGTTGCCATAAATATAATTTCAACTTCATTTCTTAAAACAATATCAGATTTTTTTGTATTTTTAATTGCATTTATCTCATTTTCACTCTTGTCAAAAAACCTCAATGCACTATTTTTTTCACCACAAGCTACAAAAACAAATGGGATTATAAATATAAGTAGACTTTTTTTCATAATTTTTCCTATTTTTTAAAGCAAAGATTATACATTATAATCACTTTAAAATATATTTTTAACAATCATTTAGATAAAATTGCTTTCATGAATAAAAAAAGATTAGTAGTAGCATTTTCAGGTCCATCAAATAGTGGTAAAACAACAGCTATTGTTAAAGTTGCAAGTATTTTGCAGGATAGTAATTTTAAGGTGTGTATTATAAAACACGACCCAAAAGATAAAGCGATGTTTGATAGAGAGGGTAAAGACTCATTTAAATTCTCTCAAACAGGTGCAAATGTTGCAGTTGTTAGTCCAAATAAAACAACTATTTTTAAAAAAGAGAGTTCAACTATAGATGAACTAATAGATATTTTTGAAGATTTTGACTATCTTTTGGTTGAGGGTTTAAAAACTTTGGAACTTCCTAGAATCTCTGTTTTTAGAAATAGTCTTGATGAGAGTTATTTTAATGTTTCAAATGCAATTGCTATTGATGAAACTATAAATAAAAATAATATTCCAAAAAGTCTTGATATTTTAGATTTAAACAAACCTCAAGAGATAATAAACTGGATAGATAAAAATGCAAAAAGGGTTTAGATGCAAGAGATAATTAAAGCTATACAAGAGGCTTCTATAAAAATAAAATATTTAATAGAGACAGGAGATACAGGAAAATCTCAAAGCGAAAATAGCACAGGAGATGTTCAATTAAAACTTGATATTCAAAGTGATCAGATAATTGAAGAGATTTTCTCAAAAGTTCCAAATATTAAAGCAATTGTCAGTGAAGAGCAAGATGAGATTTTAAACTTAAATAAAGATGGAGAGTATCTAATAGCCTATGATCCACTTGATGGTTCATCATTGGTTGATGTAAATTTAAGTGTTGGTTCTATTTATGGTATTTATAAAAATGAGTTCAATGCAAAAAATATAGTTGCTTCTGTTTATGTAGTTTTTGGTCCAAGAGTTGAGATGGTTGTAACTACAAATGATGTTAAAATGTACAGACTTTTAAATGGTGAGTTTAAATTTATTCAAAATATTAAACTCAATGAAAAAGGAAAACTTAATGCTCCTGGTTCTACTCAAAACTGCTGGGCACCATTTCATAAACAGTTAATTGATGATATTTTTAATGATGGATATAGATTAAGATATAGTGGTGGTATGGTTCCTGATCTTCACCAAATTTTATTAAAAGGTGGAGGACTATTTTCATATCCAGGAACTAGTGATAAACCAAAAGGAAAATTAAGACAACTATTTGAAGTTTTCCCATTTGCTCTTGTGTATGAAAAAGCTGGAGGAGCTGCTGTTGATGGATATAAAAGAGTTTTAGAAGTTGAAACTTCTCATATTCACGATACAACTCCTTGCTTTTTTGGTTCAAAAAATGAGATAAATAGAGTTTTAGAAGTTTATGGAAAAAATGTCTGAAGAAAAAATATTGGATATTTGGGAGCAAAGATTAGAGGAAACGCTTCAAGAGCTTAACTCTTGTCAAAATAAAAATGGTTTAAACTCTTGCAAACCTTGTAATGAGTTTTTTGATTGTGAACTTAGAAAAAAGTATGTACTTGCTGTTTATGAGTCTATGAATAAAGGCTCAAGCGGTGGATTTGAATTTTAAAAGAAGGTAAAAAATGCAAAAAGAGTGTAAAAATGTTTATATTACAACTCCAATTTATTATGTAAATGATGTAGCCCATATAGGTCATGCATATACAACAATAATTGCTGATATGTTAGCTAGATATTCAAGATTAGTTGGTCATAACACATATTTACTAACAGGAACTGATGAGCATGGACAAAAGATTGCTCAAAGCGCAGAAGCTAGAGGAAAAACGGCAAAAGAGTATGCTGATGAAGTATCTGGAAAATTTAGAGCGCTTTGGGATGATTTTGATATAACTTACGATAAATTTATTAGAACAACAGATGAAGATCATAAAGCTGGTGTTCAACATGCATTTTTAAAGATGTATGAAAAAGGCGATATTTATAAAGATGAGTATGAAGGTTTTTATTGTGTACCTTGCGAAACTTTTCATACTGAATCAAACCTTGTAGATGAGCAATTCTGTCCAGAGTGTGGAAGAGCTACAATAGTTGTAAAAGAGGAGAGTTACTTTTTTAAGTTATCTAAATATGAAGATAGACTTTTAAAATGGTATGAAGATAATCCTGATTGCATTTTACCAAGAGCAAAGAAAAATGAGATTGTAAACTTTGTAAAAAATGGTTTAAAAGATTTATCAATCTCTAGAACCTCTTTTGATTGGGGAGTTAAGCTACCAATTTCTATGAATGAACCAAAACATGTTATGTATGTTTGGCTTGATGCTTTATTAAACTACACAACAGCTTTAGGTTATGGAACAACTGAAAAAAATATGAATTTTTGGCCTGCAAATATTCACTTAGTTGGAAAAGATATTTTAAGATTCCACGCTATTTATTGGCCAGCATTTTTAATGAGTTTAGAACTTCCTCTACCAAAACATATTGCAGCTCACGGTTGGTGGACTAGAGATGGTGAAAAAATGAGTAAATCAAAAGGAAATGTAGTAAATCCTAAAGAGGTAGCAGATGCTTATGGACTTGATGCATTTAGATATTTCCTTTTAAGAGAGGTTCCATTTGGTCAAGATGGAGATTTTTCACAAAAAGCATTAATTGATAGAATAAACTCTGATTTAGGAAATGATTTAGGAAATTTACTAAATAGAATTATAGGAATGAGTGGAAAATATTTTGACTTTAATGTTAGCTCAAAAGATGTTCTTAAATTTCATAAAAAAGAGATTGATGAGATAAATATTATTATAGATTCACTAGAACAATATATTTATAATATGCAAATAAATAGATATCTTGAAGAGATTTGGAAGATTTTAACTATTGGAAACAAAGCTATAAATGATTATGAACCATGGAATTTAATAAAAGATGGTAAAAATGATGAAGCTATGGCTTTAGTTGCATTAATATCAAATATCATGGCAAAAGCAGCTTTATTATTAGATTGTGTTATGCCTCATAAAATCAAAGATATAGCAACTTGTTTGGGTCTTGAAATATCAACATCAAACTTTAATAAACTAATTGTAAATAAAGATCTTTTAGATGATATTAAAATTACAAAAATAGATGCCCTATTCCCAAGAATAGAGGATGTTAAATTGGCTCAACCAGATGTTTCAGATGTTACTGTTTTACAAAAAGATGAGAGTAAATATGAAGCAAAAGAGGAGTTAGAACCACTAAATTTAGATGGAATAAATCTAATAACAATTGATAAATTTTTTGAAACAACAATAAAAGTTGGAACAATAATTGAAGCGCAAGAGGTTCCAAAATCATCAAAACTTCTACAACTTAAAGTTGATTTAGGTGAAAATCGCCCTAGACAAGTTGTTGCTGGAATTAAAGAGTATTATAGTGCTCAAGAGTTAATAGGAACTCAAGCTTGTGTTGTTGCAAATTTAAAACCTGCAAAATTAATGGGACTTTTAAGTGAAGGTATGTTACTTGCAGCTAAAGATGAGAGTGGTTTAAGTCTTATAAGACCTGAAAAACCTAAAAAAATTGGAACAAAAATAAGCTAGTGAAAATCTCTTCAATAATAGATATAGTAAACGGTGAACTTTTAAATCAAGTTGCTATATCTTCTATTAATAGTATAAAAACAGATGCTTCAAAGGTAAAAACTGCTGATTTATTTATAGCAAAAGATTTTGACTCTATTGAAATTGCAATTGAAAATGGAGCTTATGCTATTATTTTTGAAGATGATTTTAAAGCTATTGATTCTGAAGTTGCATTTATAAAAGTAGATAGTTTAGAACTTGCTATTTTAAAAATATTTAGATTTAAACTTGCAAATAAAAAAGTTGATGCTTTTTTGTGCAATACAATTAGTTATGAACTTTTAAAATCACTATTTGGAAATATGTTTAATAAAAAAGTTTTTATACTTCCAAATAGTTTAGAAAAAATCTTTAAATTTATAGATATTATAGATGATGACAGCATTGTTATTTCAAAAAATGAAAGAGTATTAAACACTATTTTTAGCCAATTTAAGATATTTGAAAAAGATATCGATAAGTTATCTATAAAAAATTTAACTATTCATTCACTATTTGAACTAAGCTTCTCCTATAAAAGTAGATATTTTTCAAGAGTTAAAATTGCAGCTTTATATATAAAAAGCTTAATAAACTGTTTAGAATTTTTTAAAGATATTGATTTAGATTTATCAAAGCTTAGTAATTTTAAAAACTTAAAAGCTCTATTTTTAGATAAAAATCTAAAAGTAATTGAATTTGGAAAAAGTGATACTTTTTTAATTTCTCAAGATGATATATCTTTGGTTGAATATGAGATAAAGTTTATAAAAGAGTATTATAAATATGCAAAAACAATATATATTACTAATAAAAAATTAGATTTTTTAGATGAAAAAGATCAAATTATTATTAAATCAATAGATGAGCTAAAGAGTGTTTTAAATAAAAATATATTTAACTGTGCTTATATAGTTGGTTTTAAAAATAGTGATGTTTTTGATTATTTTTCAAAATCAAAAAACATACCATCTTTGTTTTAGTAAACTTTCCCAAAACTACTAATAACTTTTCCTAAAATTGTTATATCATTTTTATCTAAAATTTGAATTGGATAATCTTTATTATCTGAAATAATATCAAGCTTTCCATCAACTCTTTTCTGAACTCTTTTTACAAAAAGACCATAAGGAGTTGTAAAAGCATATATTCCATCTTTACTAATATCATTTTTTGTTTTATCTATAAAAATAATATTATTTGAGTTTAAAGTTGGCTCCATTGAGTCTCCAACTACATTTATAGCATCTATATTTTTAAGTTTATCCTGCCCACCTAAAATATCTAAAAAATATGTAGGAAGTTCTAAACTTTCAAATGAATCTTCATCATCATAAGCTCCTCCTCCAGCACTTACTCTAATACTTGGATAATATTTAACAAAATATTTATCAGTACTATCTATTAAAGAGTTTGGACTTTGATTATATAAAAGCCAATTAATTGAGATTTTTCTTTTTGCACAAAAATTCAAAATATTTGAATATGGAATTTTTCCTCTATTTTTCATAGTTGCAAAGTTCGCTTGAGTTAAATCTAAAGCTTCAGCTACCTCTTTATCGAAAATCTTTTTACCTTTGCTATCTTCTATAAGTATTGATTTTAATTTTAAAATTATATCTTCTATATTAAACATTTTATTCCTTTTTGAAATGATTTTGACATTATATTACAAAATGTTAGATTTATCAATACACTTTTTTTACAATTTTGTACTTTTGTAACTATATATAAAGCTTAATTTCTATATTATTTCGTTTTAATTTTAATTCATTGGGAGACAATATGCTAACCTTGATTGAAGGCTTTTTTATAATTATGGGGATAATTTCTACTTCTTTATTAATTATTGGATTTTTATTAAAAGCAAAAGGTGTAACTTTTGTTGAGTTTTTCCCAAAACCAAAAACTATTGCTCCTCAAAATATAGTTTACAACAATGTAATCTCACAAATTCCACAAAACTCTTATGGAATTGATTCAAAAAAAGTAGCTGCTATTGTAGCTGCAATAAAACATCACAATAATAAAGGTTAAAATTTAATGGCAAAAAAATACATAGATATTATGGATACAACTTTCAGAGATGGATTTCAATCTGTTTTTGGAGGAAGAGTTTTAATGAATGACTTCTTTCCAGCTGTTGAAGCTGCAAGAGATGCTGGAATAACTCACTTTGAATTTGGTGGAGGGGCTAGATTTCAATCTCTGTTTTTTTATCTAAATGAAAATGCATTTGAAATGATGGATAAATTTAGAGCTATTGTTGGTCCTGATGCAAACTTACAGACTCTAGCTCGAGGTATTAATACAGTTATGCTTGATACTGGAAGTAGAGAATTAATTGATCTTCACGCAAAACTATTTGCAAAACATGGAACAACAACTATTAGAAATTTTGATGCATTAAATGATGTTCAAAATCTTGAATATAGTGCTCAATGTATTAAAAATCATGGATTAAAACATGAAGCTGTTGTAACACTTATGGATTTGCCACCAAACTGCACAGGTGCTCATGATGTTCCTTTTTATGAAAAGACTCTAAGAAATATTTTAGATAGTGGATTACCATTTGACTCTATTTGTTTTAAAGATGCAAGTGGAACAAGTAGTCCAAATAAAATTTTTGAAACAATTAAGATGGCTAGAAAACTTTTAGGTGATTCTACTCATATTAGACTTCATACTCACGAAACAGCTGGAGTTTCAGTTGCTTGTTATCTTGCTGCTTTAGAAGCTGGTGCTGATGGTATTGATTTAGCTGCAAGTCCTGTAAGTGGAGGAACAAGCCAACCTGATATTCTTACAATGCTTCATGCAACTAAAGGTATGAACTATGATTTAGGTGGATTAGAAATTGATAAGATTCTAAAATATGAAGAAGTACTTGCAGATTGTTTAAAAGATTACTTCCTTCCACCTGAAGCTACTCAAGTTTCACCTCTTATACCATTCTCACCAATGCCAGGTGGTGCACTAACTGCAAACACTCAAATGATGAGAGACAATGGAACACTTGATAAATTCCCTGAAGTTATTAAAGCTATGCAAGAAGTAGTTGTAAAAGGTGGATTTGGTACAAGCGTAACTCCTGTATCTCAATTTTATTGGCAACAAGCATATGCAAATGTTATGTTTGGACCTTGGAAACAAATAGCTCCAGGTTATGGAAGAATGGTTTTAGGATATTTTGGTAAAACTCCAGTTCCTGCTGATAAAGAGATTATTAAATTAGCAAGTGAAAAACTAAAACTAGAACCAACAACACTAAATCCTTTGGATATTGCTGATGCTGATCCTAAAAAAAGAGTTAGTGTTTGGAAACAAAGATTAGAGATTGAAGGTATAGAAGCAACTGAAGAGAATATTTTTATTGCTGCTGCTTGCGATGAAAAGGGTATTACATATTTAAAAGGAGAAGCTCCTTTAAATGTTAGAAAAAATTCAACAAAAGATGAATCTAGTAAAAAAGGAGAAAAAATGTCAAATGGTAACTATACAGTTGTTGTAGATGGTCAAAGATTTAATGTATCTGTTTTTGATGGCAATGTTCAAAACATTCAAGTAGCTCAACCTGCTGTTCAACAACAAACTGTTCAAAAAACTGAAGTAGTGGCTTCAAAACCTACTTATTCTGGAAATGAAGTTACAGCTCCTGTAAATGGAAATGTATGGAAAATTCTTGTAAAAGAGGGGGATGTAGTTCAAAAAGATCAACAAATAATGATTTTAGAGGCTATGAAAATGGAAATCGATGTCGTTGCAACTGCAAATGGAACTATTAGTAAAATCCTTACAGAACCATCAAAAGCGGTTGATGAAGGTCAAGTTTTAGCGGTTATAGCATAAAAGAAAGTTTTATCTTTTTTTGGATAAAATTTCTTAATTAAAAATTAGAATAGGAATATAAGTTATGTCTAATATTAAAGACTCATTAGGTTTAGAAAACGTTGGTACTATATTTAGGAATTCAGATATTGATTTTTTAATTGATTTTGCGGTTAAAAATGAGGGTGCTAAAATATCTTCAACTGGTGCTTTGATGATTGATACTGGTATTTTTACTGGTAGAAGTCCAAAAGATAAATTCTTTGTTAATCAAGACCCATCAAATAAATATATAGCTTGGGGTGATATTAATAGAAAAGTTTCTAAAGATGTATATGAAGATTTATTAAAACTTTCAAAAAAACAACTTAGCAATAAAGATATTTTTATAACAGATGTTTACTGTGGTTCTTCACTAGATTCAAGAAGAGCTGTTAGATTTGTAACTGAAGTTGCTTGGCAAGCTCATTTTATTCAAAATATGTTTATTCTTCCAACACAAGAAGAGCTTGAAAACTTTAAACCTGATTTTACAATCTATAATGCATGTAAAACAGTAGATATGTCTTATGTAAGTCATGGTTTACACTCTGAAGTTTATGTTATATTTAATGTAGAAGAGAATCAAGCTATTATTGGTGGTACTTGGTATGCTGGAGAGATGAAAAAAGGTGTCTTCTCTATGATGAACTACTGGCTTCCATTAGAAGGAAAACTTCCAATGCACTGCTCTGCTAATATTGGAAAAGATGGTGATACAGCACTATTTTTTGGACTTAGTGGAACAGGAAAAACTACACTTTCAACAGATCCAAACAGAGCTTTAATTGGTGATGATGAGCATGGTTGGGATGATAAAGGTGTATTTAACTTTGAGGGTGGTTGTTACGCAAAAGTAATCAATCTTGATCCAGATAGTGAGCCTGAAATTTTTGGTGCTATTAAAAAGGGTGCTATTTTAGAAAATATTGTTGCAGATGAGAATGGAGTTGTAGACTACTCTGATAAATCAAAAACAGAAAATACTAGAGTCTCTTATCCAATTGAACATATTGAAAATCATGCTCCAACAATGAGAGGTGGTCATCCAAAAAATATTATATTCCTATGTGCTGATGCTTTTGGTGTTTTACCTCCAGTTGCAAAACTTGATAAACAACAAGCTATGTACTACTTTTTAAGCGGTTATACTGCAAAAGTTGCTGGAACTGAAAGAGGAATTACTGAGCCAATCGCAACATTCTCTTCATGTTTTGGAGAGGCTTTCTTACCTTTAAATCCTACAGTTTATGCTGAACTTTTAGGTAAAAAAATAGATGAGCATAATGTAAATGTATATTTAGTAAATACAGGTTGGACAGGTGGTCCTTATGGTGTTGGAAAAAGAATGAGTATAAAAAACACTAGAGCTTGTATTAATGCTATTTTAGATGGTTCTATAAATGATTCAGAGTTCCAAAATATGACTATATTTAATTTAAAAATTCCAAAAACTCTAAAAGGTGTAGATACTCATGTATTAACTCCTAGATATACATGGTCAGATCCACTTGAGTATGACAAAGCAAAAAGAAAATTAGCAGAGATGTATATAGAAAACTTTAAAAAGTATTTAACACTTGAAAGTGAATATGATTTTACAGCTGCTGGACCACAGCTATAATAAAAAATAAAGAGGTTTAATATAAACCTCTTTATTGAAAACATACAATAGAAGGTTTTTTATCCCTCTATTTGTATCTCTTCTAAAATCTCCAAACCAAAACCTTGAAGTCCTACAAAAGAGTGTTTTCCTCCACTTGTCATTAGCTTAATTTTTTTAATTTTTAAAGAGTTTAGTATTTGAGCCCCTATTCCATAGTTTTTTTCTAATTCTTGATTTTTATTTGAGTTATTTAAAAATATTAAAACTCCACCCTTTGCTTGTAAAAAGTTGATAGTTTTTAACATAGAGTTTAATTTATGGTCATTTAAAAATATTTTAATATCAGGTCTTATTGTATGAAATTTTACATGATTTACATCTTCTTCTTTTCCAAAAAGAATAACTGTATGAATATTTTCAAGATGGTCTTTAAACTCTTTTTTAATAGCTTCTTTACCAAAAAATTCGATATTTGAGCTAGAAACTTCACAAACTAAAGTTTCATTTGCAAGTCTATATTCAACTAAATCTGATATATATATCTGTTTTAAATTGTGTTTAGCTGCAAAAATATCTAAATCATCTCTTCTTGCCATTGTTCCATCTTCTTTTAGAATTTCACAAATAACAGCTTCACCTTTTAATCCAGCTAACTTACATAAATCAACACTTCCTTCTGTGTGACCTGTTCTAACTAATACTCCACCATCTTTTGCAATAAGTGGAAATATATGTCCTGGTCTTACAAGCTCTGTAGCTTTTGATATTGGATTTGCTAAAATTTTTATTGTATTGTCTCTTTCTATTGCACTAATTCCTGTTGCTGCATTTGCATCATCAACAGATACTGTAAATGCTGTCTCATAAGAAGATGTGTTTGATGTTACCATTGGATTTAGTTCAAGTCGCTTAGCTGTTTCAAAAGGAACACTAACACAAACTAAACCTTTGGCGTGAGTTACCATAAAATTTACAAGTTCAGGCGTACTTAATGCTGCTGAATATACTAAATCTCCTTCATTTTCTCTATCTTCATCATCAAGCATAATTACCATATTGCCTTTTTTTATCTCTTCTATTGCTTCTTTTACTCTTGTTATTGCATCCATATTATTTTCTCTTCATTTAAATTTTTGCAAATTATATCAAAATAAGTAAAATCTAATATAAAAACTTGACACAACATCGATTTTTTGGTACAATTTCGGTTCTTCTTGGGGTATCGCCAAGCGGTAAGGCAACGGTTTTTGGTACCGTCATTCGAAGGTTCGAATCCTTCTACCCCATCCACTTTTAAATCGCGGAATAGAGCAGCCAGGTAGCTCGTCGGGCTCATAACCCGAAGGTCACAGGTTCAAATCCTGTTTCCGCAACCAACAAGCTTAAAATGGTAGTATATTTTCTTCTTCTTGAAGCTCTTTTAGCTCTTTAATAGAGTTTAATCCTGCATCTTCATAATTTCTTGAACTAGCACCCTTTAACTCAATAACATTTGTTTTAACTTCATGTTTACTAGAATCAAGCAAAGTTACACTTAATATATTTTCAACTATATAAAATCCTTGTGGAGATTTTCTTGAAACTTCTGAGCTTAGATTTAACTCATAAAGCCCACCACTATTTAAAACTTTAAATCCTCTTTTTATAAGACTATCTTTAAATATGTTTTTATATTTTGAAGACTCAAAATCTGAACTTATATAGAAAGTTGTTCTATTTTTCAAGCTATTTACTTCATTTCTTAGAGAGTTTGTTTTTGAAATAAACTTACTATCATATCCTAATGAATCAAGTACTTGAGCTTTATTTGAGCTTGCATAAAACTTATCTAAAAGCTCTTGCTCTTTTAAATATAAATTTAAAGTATCATCAGACTGTTTTTTTACAAAATCAAGTTCACTATAGAGTGCTTCAATATCATTTTTTAGAGTTTGAATCAAATCATCTCTTTTGATACTTACTTGTACTAAATTCTTTCCACCATAATAAACACTATAATCAACCTTGTAATTTTTTAATCCAAGCTCTGCTGTTTGGCTATTTATTTCAGAAGTTGTAGTACTACTTGCGTATTCTCTAAAGTCTCTATATGATTTTTCTGATATTGTTGTATTTGATTTTACTGTAACTAAAAGTCTCGAAGAGAGATTTTCCAAAGCACTTTTTGTAGCTTCATTCAAATTTCTACCCTCTCCTACTCCATAAAGATATATCATACCATTTGGTGTAGGATTTAAGTACCAATTTGGATATCCAGTAGCCTCTTGCTGAGGCTGTGGATTTGTTTTTGAACAAGAAACTAAAAATAGTGCAATTATTAAAAAAATAATTGACTTTTTCATCTATTTTTTCTTACCTTTTGTTTTTGAAGCTTGATTATTTAATCTATTTTGATCATTAATCGCTTCATTTATTCTAACTATTGCTTCATTTATAGTTTTATTTGGTTTTAGAGTTAATCTATCAGCTAAATTATAAAGTTGTTTTGCATTTTCTAATTCACCCTTAGCCTCTTTTATAACACCAAGATCATATGCTGCAACAAAACATTTATCATTTGTTGATGTTAATAAATCACTTAAAATCTCTTCAGCTCTATCAGTTCTACTATGTTTTAAATACTCTAAAGCAGCTTCAAGTTTAGCTGTTTGCTCTTTTGTATAACTAATTTCTGGACTATCTAAAATTACAACATAGAATTTATGAGTTGTTGGAGCAATATTTGGTAAAAACTCTTTTACTACTTCATCTGCCATTCTATCAAATACAACATTTTTTTCTGGCTTCTCCTCTTTTAAAAGTGAAGTAGCTAAACTAATAGCCAAATTCATAGCATCTCCTGAATCCATTGGGCACTCTTTATACTCTTTTTGTTTAATATAATTATTTGTATAAATTAAATCCCCTCTTTCAACATCAACCATAGATAAATTTGCACCTAAAGAGTATCTATAAATGTGACAAGTTACATAATATGCTTGAGTTCTTGTACATTTTTGATCTATACATCTAGTTCTTACCTCTTGAGTAGGTTGAACTTCATCACCTGTATTTACTTTTCCAATAATAAGTGCTTGAGCACCTAAAAGTTCTCCAATTTTTACATTCTCTTTAGTGCTAGCAAGTCCAGAGTATTGAAATTTTTGCTCTTTTAAAATTGTATCAATAGCATTTCTATTTACAATAGTAAAAAATTGCTCATTGTTTACCATAGTGCTATTTAAAGCAGACTCTATTTTTCCACCTAAATGAACTGTATCTTGATTGAAATCCATAACAGCAATCTTCTTTTTAGACGCTGCTCTATCAAGTTTTGCTGGTTTTGTAGTCTCAATTAAAACTTTTTGGCTACATCCAGCGAATAAAAATGCAAAAGCAATTAATAATAGTAAGTTTCTCATGTGTTTTATTCCTTATCTTGAAACACTATCAAATGCTTTATTAATTTCATCGTCAATATTTGCTTTTGGAATAGCAATTAAAACATACAAATCTTTTGCAACTGTATCTTCCCAAGAACTAACTTGTGACGTACCTTTTAGTGTTAAACTTGCAATTTGTCTAATAGCTTGTTCTGAAACTCTATTTACAGTAACATTATCATCTATTTGTCTCTCACTTGCTTCTTCTTGAACTTGTGAAATTACATCAGATTTTAAATCATCAGCCATATTTGCTCTAGCTTTTGCTAATGCTTGCTTTCTTGTAAACTCTCTTCCAAGTTTTGACATAGGAGCAGAAGCACTCGCATATTTTTTATCACCTTTGCTTAAACTATCTAAGTTTCCACAAACCCATAGAGGTGCTTTTAAATTACTAACAATACACTCCTCAGGCGCTAAATTTGCCTCAGGGTCTTTTGAACCACATCCAACAAACAACAATGCAGCCGCAGCTACTGGTAAAATAATTTTCGTAAGTTTCATAACTTCTCCTAATAAAAATTTGACTTTGATTATCTTTGAAATTAACTTAAGATAATATTAAAAGAACTTATTTATTTATTTCACTTTTAATTTGGATAAAAATTAATCCACTTTTACACATATTTAATACTAAGTATCTCTAAACTCTATTTTTAAGATATCTTTTTTGATTAAATCTCTATTTAAATCTCTATTTTGAGTTATATTTCCAAGATTTGATTTGGTTTGCAAAAAGTTTTGTATATAATAAACATTTTTATAACCTATACAAGAAATAGTTTCTATAATTTCGTTTATATTATTTTCATTTAAAAGATTAGTATTTACAGTAGTTCTTAGTTCAAAAGGAAAGTTTATATCTATTAGATATTTAATACTTTTTATAGTTTTTTCATAGCTATCTTTCTTTGTTACAAGTTTATATTTACTCTTGGGTGCTTTAAAATCTATTGATACAAAATCAATAAGATTTAAAGAGATTAGCTCTTTTAATCTCTTTGGATATGTTGCATTTGTATCTAATTTTATTTTAAATCCCATCTTTTTTATCTCTTTACAAAATGGCACTAAATCATACATCAAAGCCTCTCCACCTGATAGTACAACAGCACTTAAAAGCCCTATTCTTGAGCTTAAAAAGTTTAAAATATCATTTGAAGAGTATTCTCCTTGTTTGCTCTTAACTATATTATCATTATAACAATAAGCACATCTTAGATTACAAGAGCTAAACCAGACTACACAAGATAGTTCATTTGTGTAATCTGTTGTAGTAAACTTTGTAAAGTCATAAACAATTTTTTGATTCAATAAATTTAACTCTTTGCTTGTGTTCACCTTTTTTTCCTATATTAAAACTTTCAACTGGTCTATGGTAACCCATAACTCTAGTA
This sequence comes from Aliarcobacter sp., assembly GCF_041672065.1. Lineage (NCBI taxonomy): Bacteria > Pseudomonadati > Campylobacterota > Epsilonproteobacteria > Campylobacterales > Arcobacteraceae > Aliarcobacter > Aliarcobacter sp. Next base: position 67,657 of record NZ_JBAZAH010000002.1, read on the forward strand.
TATACTATACACTTTGTTCTTTTATCTATATTTTTCTCAAGCAATTTTGTTTTTTCCATCTTCTAGCTCCTTTTTTAAAATTTCATCATCACATTTTGGACAATACTCATATTCGCCATTTAAATATCCATGAATTGGACAAACTGAAAAAAGAGGCGTAATTGTAATATATGGCAATCTAAAGTTTGAAATTACATTTTTTACCATCTTTTTACAAGCTTCAATGCTTGATATCTTCTCTTTCATATAAAGATGTAAAACTGTTCCACCTGTATATTTACACTGTAAATCATCTTGTAAACTCAAAGCTTCAAACGGATCATCTGTATAATCAACTGGAAGTTGCGAAGAGTTTGTATAGTAGATATTTTTTTCAAATCCTGCTTGAATAATATCTTTGTATCTTTTTTTATCCTCTTTTGCAAATCTATAAGTTGTACCTTCTGCTGGTGTTGCTTCAAGATTGTAAAGATTTCCACTCTCTTTTTGATATTGAACCATTTTATCTCTCATAAAATCTAATAACTCTAAAACAAAATCTATCCCTTTTTTTGTTGATAAATCAACACTCTTCTCAAAAAAATTTTGAAGCATCTCATTTATTCCATTTACTCCAATAGTTGAAAAGTAGTTGTTAAAGTGCTTTAAATATCTTTTTGTATATGGATATAAACCTCTATCATACATCTCTTGTACAAAAACCCTTTTCTTCTCTAAACTATCTTTTGATAAGTCCATCAACTCTTCAACTCTTTTATATAAACCTTTTTTATCATTTTTATACAAATATCCAAGTCTTGCCATATTTAAAGTAACAACTCCAATACTTCCAGTCATTTCGGCACTTCCAAAAAGTCCTCCACCTCGTTTTAAAAGCTCTCTTAAGTCAAGTTGAAGTCTGCAACACATACTTCTTACATGTCCTGGTTTATAAGCCTCTTTATTTTCTATTAAATTGCCAAATTCATCTTTTTTATACTGACTTCCAATAAAATTTTGAAAATAGCTACTTCCTATTTTTGCAGTATTTTCAAATAAAATATCTGTATTTTCTCCATTCCAGTCAAAATCTTCAGTGATATTTACAGTTGGAATTGGAAAAGTAAATGGCTGACCTGTTTTATCCCCTTGTGTCATAATCTCATAGTAAGCTCTATTTATAATATTCATCTCTTTTTGAAAATGTTTATATGTAAGCTCTTCAAAAGTTGAAACTCCCCTATTTTTTGCCTCTTTTAAAAGCTCATCATCTTTTAAATCTTTAAATAGATGCTCTTGATTTCGTGTTGGAATTTGATCTTTTAAATCACTAGGAACCGTCCAATCGATAGTTATATTTGTAAATGGACTTTGTCCCCATCGTGCTGGAACATTTAAGTTATAAATAAAGCTTCTTATTGCTTTTTTTATCTCTTTAAATTCAAGTTTATCTTTAAAAACATAAGGTGCTAAATATGTATCAAAAGAGCTAAAAGCTTGAGCTCCTGCCCACTCACTTTGAAGTATTCCTAAGAAATTTGCCATCTGTCCTAAAGCTTCTCTAAAGTGATTTGGAGCCTTACTTTCAACTCTTCCTCGCACTTCATTAAATCCCTCATCAAGTAAAACTCTCAAACTCCATCCAGCACAATAAGCACTTAGACAATCTAAATCATGAATATGAATATCTGCATTTCTATGAGCATATCCTTGCTCTTTTGTATAAATCTTATCAAGCCAATAGTTTGCTATTAATTTTCCAGCACTATTGTTTATAAGTCCAGCATGAGAATATCCTGTATTTGAATTTGCTTTTATTCTCCAATCTTCACCATTTATATACTCTTGTATTGTTTGAGTCGAGTTTACATAAGTTGTATCATCACTAAGTCCCAAAATCTGTTCTCTTTGGATTTTGTGAAGGTGTCTATAGAGCATAAAAGATTTCATAACATCAAAATAGTTTGATTTATAAAGCTCTTTTTCTATTAAATCTTGAATATCTTCAACAACTTTTATATTTTTTGATTCTATTTCAAATAAAACTGATAAAAATATTGATTTATCATAAGATATATTTACACTTTTAAAAGCTTTTTTAATAGCATCTTCAATTTTAAATGCTTCAAAATTAACTTTTTTGCCATCCCTTTTTATAATATATTCTATCATTCAAACTCCTTTTAACCTTGAGAGTTTAGGGGAGTTTTTCTTAAGTAGTAGTGAGGTAAAAAGTCACAAAAGTGTCATTTTTTAAGTAGAGATAAAAAAAGCCCCTAGATAAAATCTAGAGGCTTGAGACTTTTATTTTAAGACAATATTATCTTGAAGTTAAAAGTGTAGTTAAGTGTTCAGATGTCACTTGGTGGAAGTTTAAGTATTTGTAAACTCCATCTTTGTTGCTTTCATTGATTTTTTTAGCAACGATATCTAAATACTCTTGAACAGATGGTAATCTTCCTAAAAGTGCAGCAACAGCAGCAACTTCAGCAGAACCTAAATAAACTTTAGAGTTTTTACCAAGTCTGTTATCAAAGTTTCTTGTAGATGTAGAGAATACTGTTGAACCTTCACTCACCTGTGCTTGGTTACCCATACATAGTGAACATCCAGGAATTTCTATTCTAGCACCTGCTGCTGCAAATGCTGCGTAGTATCCCTCTTCTGTTAATTGAGCTTCATCCATTTTTGTTGGAGGTGCAACCCATAGTTTTGCTTTAGCAACACCTTCACCTTTTAATACTTCTCCTAATGCTCTAAATAACCCAATATTTGTCATACAAGAACCAACAAATACTTCATCAATATTTTTAGGTCTAGAGTCATCAGCTAAAATTTCTGATAATGTTGCAACATCATCTGGATCGTTTGGACAAGCTAAAATTGGCTCTTTAATATCATCTAAGTTAATATCAATTACAGCTGCATATTCAGCATCTGAATCTGGCTCTAATAGTTCTGGTTTTTTAATCCACTCTTTCATCTTATCAGCTCTTCTTTGAAGAGTTTTTGCATCTTCATAACCCTCTTCAATCATTTTTTCAATTAAAGCAATATTTGAAGATAGGTATTCAATAATTGGCTCTTTGTTTAATTGAACAGAACAAGCAGCAGCACTTCTTTCAGCTGATGCATCTGATAATTCAAACGCTTGTTCAACTTTTAACTCTGGTAAACCTTGAATTTCAATAATTTTTCCAGCAAAGATATTCTTTTTGTTTTTCTTAGGAACAGTTAACAGTCCTTGTTTAATTGCATAGTATGGAATAGCATTTACTAAATCTCTTAGAGTAATTCCTGGTTGCATTTTTCCACTAAATTTAACTAAAACAGATTCTGGCATAGTTAAAGGCATCATACCTGTAACTGCTGCGAATGCAATAAGTCCTGAACCTGCAGGGAAAGATATACCAATTGGGAATCTTGTATGAGAATCTCCACCAGTACCTACAGTATCTGGTAAACATAATCTATTTAACCATGAGTGAATAACACCATCACCTGGCTTAAGTGTAACTCCACCTCTTGAGTTGATGAAATCTGGTAAAGTATGTCTTAATTTAATATCAGCTGGTTTTGGATAAGCAGCTGTGTGACAGAATGATTGCATAACCATATCAGCACCAAAACTTAATGCTGCAAGTTCTTTAATCTCATCTCTTGTCATTGGTCCTGTTGTATCTTGGCTTCCTACAGTTGTAGCGATTGGCTCAACATACATACCTGGTTTAATACCTTCAACACCACAAGCTCTTCCAACCATTTTTTGTGCTTGAGTATAACCTTTTCCGTTGTTTGCAGGTTGCTCAGGAGCAATAAATGCAGTTGAAGCACCTAATTTTAAAGCTTCTCTAGCTTTTGCAGTTAATCCTTTTCCAATAATTAAAGGAATTCTTCCACCAGCTCTCATCTCATCTGTTAAAGTATTTGGGCTTAATTTAAATGTAGATACAACTTTTCCATCTTTTAAGATTTCACCAGCGTATGGTTTTAATGTAATAACATCTCCAGTTTCAATACTATCAACATTTGCTTCGATTGGTAAACATCCTGAATCTTCTGCTGTGTTGAAGAAAATTGGAGCAATGATTGAACCAATTACAACTCCACCTGTTCTTTTATTTGGAACACCTGGAATATCTCTTCCCATATGCCATTGAACTGAGTTGATTCCTGATTTTCTTGAAGATCCAGTTCCAACAACATCACCAACATATGCCAAAGGG